>NZ_OMWD01000003.1 GCF_900314695.1 uncultured Methanobrevibacter sp.
TGTCCGTTTTCTATATTCATATAGACTATGTAGTTTTCAGGTCCGGTTAAGTTGTATTGTACGAATCCTGTTGTGTTTTTGTCTAATTCGACAGTTATGGTCACATATTCTTCATAGGTTGTTATGTTTGCGTCAATTGTTGTATTTTTAAGTTCTTCAGCGGTTAATGCAGTGCTTCCTAGTTTGTAATTGCTTTTTAAAACATTTCCATTCTTAAGGGAACTGTCTCCAGTTGAATCATAAGCATAGTCCTGAGTCAATTCAACTGCATCATTCAAATCATTAAAGGTGTCTGTACTATTAGTAGATACTTTATTGTCATCATTTTCAATATTCAAAACATTTTCGTTTGAATTTTCTTCTAAAATTATTTTTTCATTTTCATCTATACTGATAATGTCCGTTGCATTATCATCAGCAGCGCTTACTGCTGAAATGGCTATTAGGCCAATGACAATTATCAGAAATAGATAAATCTTTTTCTTGAACATATGATTTCACCAAATTCTATTCATTTATTATGTGTGAAGTTATATTTTTTTTAAGTATTAATAGTATTCCATTAAACTCTCGCGGTGTGAGGTTTTTTTTACCAAAATTAGAAATGTGGTTAAAAAATAAGCTTTTTTAGGTACGGGTGAAACTGTAAAAAAAATAAAATTGTAGATGAATCAATTCATCTACTCGATTAATCAAGAAGTATTTCAACAATCTGATTGAATGCCTCTTTTGCTTCTGGAACCATCGGATAGAGGGGATATACGTGGCTCATTTCCTCACCGACAATCAGTTCGGCATCAACGCCATTATCGTGCAGTTTGTTGTAAAATTCGACAATATCAGGATATATTATTTCGTGAGTCCCTACGAATACTGTGGTTTTAGGAAGCTTGTCCACTTCTCCAAACAGTGGACTTACCTTATAGTCTTTAGTGTCCAAATCTCCGGCCCATGCTTTGCCTATTTCACGAGCACCCTCAATTCCAAGCATAGGGTCATATTCAACATCGTCATAGTCTCCGGACATTGACATGTCAACCCATGGTGATATCAGAATTAGGTTTTCAGGCTGAGGCATATCCTTAACTGCCAGATATTCGCAGAATGCTGCAGAAAATCCTCCTCCGGCTGAGTCGCCCATGATTATAATTGGCTTTTCGGTTGTCAGGAGGTGATTATAGAGCTTTTCAACAATCTCATATGTCTCTTCGTAGGTATGGTTTGGAGCGAGAGGGTATATCGGAGAGAATACGCATGCATTGATTTTTTTTGCAAGCCTGTCGCAAAAGGAAATGTGGGGCAGTCTGATTTCGTTAACGTATCCTCCTCCATGAATATATATGACCATGCGCTCTGTATCTTCAACATCGTTGAAAGTCAGCATCTGGCATCCGAACAGGTTCTTGCTTTCAACATTTGTGTGATAGACTTTTTTTGGTATTTTATAGGTTTCATCCTCTACAGCGGAGCGTTCCTTCAAATGCTCTTCGGCCGCATCGGCATCATCCATATATTCCCGATGATTTTTTTCCAAAATCTTTTCTACAATTTTTGATCTCTTTGACATTTTGATACCTTTTGTGTTGATTATTATGAAGTATATTTATTAAATTATATAAAATCTAATAAATTCTGTAAAAATTGGACTCTTTCAAAAACGTTATTGATTTGAAATTTTTGATTAGAAAAAGGAGTTAAATATTATCTGCAGTCAACTCCCCATTCAATCTAAAATTACTTGAACAATGTGCTTGAATGCTTCCTTTGATTCTGAAACCAATGGGTAAATGGCATAAACGTGAGTCATTTCTTCACCAACATTAAGTTCGGCATCAACACCATTATCTTTTAGTTTGTTGTAGAATTTTACGACATCCGGATAGAATATTTCATGAGTTCCTACGAAGAGTGTTGTTTTTGCAAGATTTTCTACTTCTCCAAAGAGTGGACTTACTTTATAGTCTTTCGGATCAAGTTCGGCTGCCCATGTTTCACCCATTTCACGCAGTCCATCCACTCCAAGCATTGGATCAGCTTCCACTTCATCATAATCTCCAGACATTGACACATCAAGCCAAGGGGATATTAAAATTAAGTTTTCAGGCTGAGGCAAATCAATAACATCCAAATGTTCAGCAAATGCTGCAGACAATCCTCCTCCGGCAGAATCTCCCATGATTATGATAGGCTTATTCATTTCAAGCAAATGTCTATATAGCTTTTCAACGATTTCGTAGGTTTCTTCATAGGTATGGTTTGGAGCAAGAGGATATATTGGAGCAAATACGCATGCATTAACCTTTTTTGCAAGTTTATCGCAGAAATTAATGTGAACAGACTTAATCTCGTTAACATATATTCCACCATGAAGATATATGACCAGGCGTTCACAGTCTTCAACTTCATTAAAGATTACCATCTGGCATCCGAACATGTCTCTTGTTTCAACCTTAGTGCGATATATCCATTTTGGTATTTTATAAGGTTCGTCCTCTTCAAGAGAACGCTCCTGCATATGTTCATCAGCCTTATTGGCATCGTCAACATATTCACGATGCTTTTTGTCCAGTGCAGTTTCCACAATCTTTGACATCCTTGATATTTTTCACACCACAAATAATTTTTAATTGAATTTAGTCTCTAGATTCTTTGATTTCATCTAATTTTTCTTTAATTGTCTTTTTTTTATTCATCTGAGATAAATTTCATCTTTATATTAATATATATGTTTAAATTAAATAATAGTTGTTACTATTTTTATATTGCAGCTGTCGTTTGGTTGATTTTTCTACTGGTCAAATCAAATGAAAACTTTTAACTTCAATTTCTCCTGTGTTTTGACATTAACGGCAGGGCTTTAAAAATCGCAATCTCATTTTAAAAATGGATTATATGTAAGCATATTTTTAACATTGATTTCAAATGTAATACTGTGAATTTGACAGTTATTAATGCAAGTCCAAAAAAAGGGGAAACACTGCAGAGCTATGCAAAAATGTGGTTGAAGGGGCTCAAAACAACGGAACTAATGTGGAATACATTGATTTGTATAGCTATGATTTTAAAGGATGCATGAGCTGTTTTGCATGTCATCATAAGACATGTTTTAAAAGATTATAATAATTTTTGACATTAACTGCAGGACTTCTGAAAAACTGTCAAAGTTAAATATTCAATATTATTTCAGGCTTTTGAAATCGGCATCGTCAATGTCGGATAGGCCATGTTAAATGCCTTTGATTTGATTAGCATTCACAAATCAAATCAGATAGGCACATTTGGAATTCTTTCGTTAGTGTTTTGTCTAGCCCAATTAGGACCCATACTTTTATAATAATTCTTAATTTCAGTTTTGACTTTTTTAGACAATTTATAATTAAGTTTAACGACCAATCCAACACCAGCAAATTTTGCTTTGAACTTGCTTAATGACACCCAGCCTGTCGGAATTCTGGAATTGCCGCCAACATTATATGCTCCATAGGAATTGCTCACTAAAATCTTTTTGCCGTCCTTGCTCACATCTATAACAGAAACGTAATGGTTAGGCAGGAATGCAATCAGCGCAACTCCACCTTTGGACAGCTGGCTTACGCCGCTGTCCACGGAATAATAATAGGATGCCTTGAACCCGTTATCTTCCAAAACGTTTTTAAGATCTGGAATGTTGATTCCGTCAGTCACATGAGCCTCTGTCTGGAAATATTTTTCAGAATAATACTTCTTCAGAGCCTGACTGCAGACACTGGCAGATGTAGGTCCGCAGGTATATCCGTAGTTTTGAATATCCCTAACTTCGGAATATGTAAGAGATTTGCCCTTAAGGGATGCGGTAACTGAACTTGGCCAGTAGTTATAGCCGTTCTTTTTAACCAGTTTGATGTTGATTGCCTGTTCAATCACGTTCCATTTGCTTCTATGGAGAATATGGTAAGTTTTAGGAGCTGATTTTGATTTAAAGCAGACATATTTTGATAGTTTTCCATATAAAAACAAAGCATAACTGTCTCTTTTAAGCACTTCCTGATATTGCTCTTTTGTGAGAGTGTATTTGGCATCGCCAATTCCCTTGACAAAATTTGAAGGCATGGAATCGATATCCGGAGCGCCATTTACCATTGCAACTTTTGTCTTGAATGGATTTTTTACATCACCCTTGATGCATTTGACCTTTTTGGTTTTGGAATACTTGTTGATATCTACGGTAACTGTGTATTTTTTGGCACTTAACTGAGGTTTTATGACAACGAATCCCTCTACATTTGCCTTTTTCTTAAATACCTTGCCGCCAATGCTTATTTTAACTGTATTGTTTGCAATGAACTTTTTGGAAGCTGTAATATATATTTTCAGGTAGCCGTTGGTGAGCAGTTTCGCATTTGCGATGTTGATTGAAAGCATATTGACAGTATATAGTTTATATGACTTTGAAAATGCATTGTAGGTCTTGTCCCCATTAAATGTGACCTTCAATGTCCCTGAAGTTGAGGTTGTCTTGGTTGCAATTCCAAATTTGCCATTGGAATCAGTAGTTTTTGCATATGTTTTTCCGTTGAAGCTTACGCTCAATTTTTTATTTGCAACTGCCTTGCCGTTAGAAGTGGTCAATTGAAGAGAATATGTATTGCCCTTCTTAACAAAATTAGAACTTTTAACGATTTTCAAATCTTCCTTTGTCGAATTCGAAGCGACTTTATTTACATTTTTGCTGTCTGCTGATTGTGCTGATGCACCCAAAACATCACTATCTGAAATGTTTTCCGTTTGTTGGACAGGTTCAACATTTTCAGTGCTGTCTATTGAAGTTTCATCGGATTTTGTTAAATCCAACGTTTCATTGACTGAATTGTCAGATGCATAAGCAAAGCTGATGCTTAAAAACAATACAGCAAACAATATTGCTATTTTAACATACTTCATTTATTCACCACTTATTATTAATTTAAAGTTGCCCAATCAGGAATTGGGTTCATTATATAAAATTATTTGTTCAATAATATATGTTTTATTGTTTAGATATTGGTTGTGATATTGGAATATTAAAAGAATTTTTGAATAAAGTTTTGACTTTACTCCACTTATATTGACATTGCAATAGATATATTAATATGAAATACAAAAAGCTACTTTTCGCTTTAATTTTACTGGTCCTAACTATTGGGGCGGTCAGTGCAGGCGATTCAAACAGCACTGATGAAACAGTTAGCGATACATTGGAATTAAGCGATGAAAATTCAAATCTGGAGACAGGCAGGGGAACTTTCACTGCTCTCAATCAAAGCATTGCCAAAAGTTCAACTGTAACATTGTATAATGATTACGAATACGACTCCACTGAAGACAGCGAACTGTTTGGCGGAATAAGCATTGACAAGGACATGACAATCAACGGTAACAATCATGTAATCTACAGTAACTCTGCACGTACATTCGTAATTTCCGAAAACTCAAAAGTAACAATAAATGACCTGAAAATAATAAGCTCAAACCAAAACAAATTCTATTCCGGAGGAGCCATCTTCAACATGGGGTCTTTGACACTGAACAACTGTACAATTGAAAACAGTACCGCCGCAAGAACCGGAGGCGCAATATATAACTCCAATCTGCTTTCAATAATAAACTGCCACTTCAACTACAACACAATAAAAGTTGTCGATGATGAAGATGAGGCCATCGGAGGTGCAATCTACAATACCAAAACTTTAGTATCCATTGGAAACTGGTTTTTCGAGAACAGCGCCCAATTCGGTGGAGCTATTGCAGATATGGGAACCTCCAGCATATTGAACACCAATTTTTACATGAACATAGCCCGAGCAAGTGGAGGTGCCATCTACAACAATAGAGATACCAAATGTTATGTCAATGATTCCGTATTCATGCTCAACAAGGCAAAATTCGGAGGCGCTTTATATAGGTGTGATGCTGTTTCCTGCGTATTTTTGTCAAATACTGCTGATTATGGAAACAACATGCTGTGGGGAAGTGCGGACAACTGCACCGAGTCAAGAATCGACAACGATTATGTAAATGTAACCATGTTGCCTGAATACAATAAGAAGGTCACAATCACCCAATCCGGAAACTACAAAAACGACAAAAAGATATCCATTAAGGTCGTTGACAAAAATGGGGATCCTGTGGCATATGAAGAGATGGACATTTTCATCTTCAAGGAAAACAATATGGATGAAATTTATCTGACTGATTTTGAATACACATTGTCAAACGGAATAGCAACCTACAGGATGAATTTGAACCCTGGAAACTATGTTGTTGCATCAAGATGTGCTGATGAAGATTCAAACATTGCAATTCTTACAAACGTTAAAATCTCTAAAAAATCAGTCACCCTAAAGCCGACAAAGCTTACAACAACATACCAGTCCGGAAAATCATTTGCAGTGAAAGTGGTTGACAATAACAACAAGCCTGTAAGCGGTGTGACAGTGAAACTTAAAGTCTACACAGGCAAAAAGTACAAAACAGTTACTTTAACCACTAATTCAAAAGGAATTGCATATTATGGAACTTCATCACTTGCCGTAGGAAGTCACAAGGTTGTCATAAGCGTTGGAACCGGATTCAGTGCAAAATCTGTTTCATCCAGCATAAAAATCAACCCTAAAAAGTTAAAAATTATAACACATACCTCTGCTTCAAAGGATTCAAGCCTACTTGTCTGTGGAATATATGACAATGGTGCTAAAATGTTTCTAAACAAAGTAAAAGTGCAGGTGAAAGTCTACACCGGCAAAAAGGCCAAGACATTCAATCTGGTAAGCGGCCCGGAACACAAGCTGGTCAACAGCAATGGAATCTGTGCAATTCAGACAAACAAGTTTTCAGCAGGCACACACAAGGTCAAAATCATTGTGAAAGGCCCTAAATACACTGGATCTGCCACTACAAAACTTGTAATCAAAAAATCCGCAAAAAAATACCCACAATTCAACTATGCCATGACAAACGGTGTGGGAAGATATGTTAAATAACTTGACTTTGACTGGTCGCTTCCGGCACTGTATCTCATACATTCAAGTTGAGCGACATTAACGCAAGGTTATTTCAATGCAATGTAAATCATTGCAACTTTTTTTATTTTTTTCCATATGGGATGATTCTTGAGACATTAACGCCAGCGTTTTTGGAATTTTGAGTGATTTTTGCTCCTGGATATATATCCTCAAGTTTTTTGAATTTGAATTTGGGAATTGGTGACGTTAATGTTAATGTATGTCTGATTAAAGTGGAGTTGCGTTGAATAATTTCAATGTAATCAATCATTTACAAAATAAGAATAAAGCTCGTCTTTTACTTCTGTGTCTATCTTGAACTTGAAATTGACGATTGGCTGATCCTTCCCGTTAATGTTTCTGTAAACCTGCCTGTAGGAAATCGGAGTCAGTTTGCCGATGTAGTAGAATTCAATACCTTCATCATTGCTTTTCTGAATGAATAACTGAGTATCGACTCCATTGTAGTTAATCAGAGGTTCCAGTTCCGGTGAAGAGGTTTTCCTGTTGTTTCTGCTCATCCAATTGAACACTTCCTTTGAAATGAAATGATCTTCGTAGTTGATTGTTTCTGAAATGTCTTCCGACTTGTTGTAGGTTACAAAAATCGGACAGGTGTCGTATTTGATTTTGTATCCGCCGATGTTTTGTCCGTTCATGAACCTTTCCCAGTTCATGAGCCTCAATACGTCTTCCCTTGAGTATTTTTCATATAATTTGAACGGCTTTTTGTCTGCATAGACATTTTCATACTTGTAAAATCCGTATTTGATTGCATCCTTTATCTGGCTTAAGGAAAATGGATTTGTTATCGCATCCCTGAATGTGTCGGATATTTCAAATCTGTAGTCTTCATTGTCCTTGAGGTTGCGGTAGATGCTTTTGTCGAATTTGAAGAACAGATTTTCAATGTCAATGTCATCCTGTGATACGAACTGTATGGTGTTTGCCTGATAGTCGTCGCTTGTCTCCTTTCTGTAGAAGTTCATGCTCAAGATATTGATTGCGCTTTTGATTGATTCGAACTGGTTTTCAAGTCCATAAGTTTCATATAGGTATTTTTCCACCTGGCTTACTGTGAAATACCTATTGTATATGAGGCAGCTTAAAATCACAAGCTCGTGGGGTCTTATTCCCTTGATTAGCTTTTTTGAAATGAATCTCAATGCGGCAAGCTCCTCATCTTTAAGTTCGCTTGAATAGTCATCTTCGACATATTTCAGGAATGTGTGGAATGTGTCAAACTTGTTGTGGTTGAGGATGATTTCGGGATTGAATTCTCCTTGAATTGCGAAGTCATATAATGAAGGAATTCTTCCAAGTTTGTATTTTAATTGATTGTACTTTTCTTTAAACAGTGCCACTTTTGAAAATGATGAGTTGTTGATTGAATCATATATACGCTTTTTAGAAATTTCATCAAAATTGATTGATGAAGCTCCGGGAATGATCTTGTTTCCCTCCATCACATATTTCCTGTACTTGTCCTTGTCATATGACCTGTCACCGGATAGGGCAATAGGAATCATGAAGTTGTTCTTGTAGTTGCCGATGAAATCCAGAATCACCACAAACTCCTTGTTCTTGTATTTTCTAAGTCCTCTTCCAAGCTGCTGGATGAAGATGATTGGAGACTCGGTTGGCCTTACAAGCAATACCTGGTTGATTTCTGGAATGTCCACACCCTCATTGAAGATATCAACCGTGAAGATATATTCAAGCTTATTTGGATTGCTGTCGTTTGTAAGGCGGTCGATTGCTTCAAGACGCTTTTCCTGCGGATCATCACCTGTCAGTACAATTGAAGGGTGGCCTCTTTTTGTAAATTCCTCTGCTAAAAGTTGGGCTTCCTTTTTTCTGGAACAGAATACTAGTGCCTTTATCCTGTCTCCCGAATATCCGTAAAACTCGGACTTTTCCAGAAGGTAATTGACTCTCTTTTCCGATGCAAGCAGATTGAAGTCCCTGAAATCATCATCGATTGTGTTATCGTCAAATTCCACGTCAGTGATTCCGAAATAGTGGAAAGGACAGAGCAAATCCTCTTCCAAAGCTTCCTGAAGTCTGATTTCATGAGCGATGTTGTTGTCGAAAAGGTCATAGATGTTGAAGCCGTCAGTCCTTTCAGGTGAAGCGGTCATTCCAAGATAGAATTCCGGCTCGAAATAATTGAATATCTTTTGATAGCTCAATGCACCTGCCTTGTGAACTTCATCAATGATGATATAGTCAAAATAATCTTTGTCATATCTGGTGTAGACGTCATCCTTGCTCATTGTCTGTATTGTCGAGAAAAGATAAGGCTTTTCAAAGTCCTTTGAGTTTCCAGATAATAAACCGAACTTGTTATGGTCTGTAAAAACGTTTTTATAGGCTTTTATAGACTGCTTTGCAATCTGTTCACGGTGAACCAAAAACAGAAACCTTTTTGGCTTGAAGTCATTTACCGCAAAGGCGGAAGCATAGGTTTTTCCGGTACCTGTGGCAGAAACAAGAATCGCCCTGTTTTCACCCTGTTTGATGAGATTTCTGACATTGTCCAGAAACTGCTCCTGCATATAGTTCGGCGTTAATGTGACGTTAGTTTCCTTGATGCTCTGGGTGATTTTTCTAAGGTCTGAGAATTTCCTGCTGTCATCGTAAATCTTTTCATATTCCGGAAGCACGTCGTCCAGATTTTCCGCCTCATCCCACAATGAGTTGAATTCGGATTTCAGGTCACTCAGCATTTCCCCTTCTGTTAGTGAAGTAAACTCAACGTTCCACTCCTTGTTGACGGAAAGTGCATTCATGGTCAGGTTGGAACTTCCCACAATTCCTCTGTAGATATTGTCCTTTTTGAAGAGGTATCCCTTGGTGTGAAATCCTTCCTTTTCCTGAAGGTAAAGCTTTACTTCAATGTTTTTAAAGCTCTGAAGCTTTTTCAGCGCTTTAGGTTCGGTGAAGTTCAGATAATCAGTCGTAAGGATTTTTCCCTTGATGTTGTTTTCCTCAAGGTAGCGAAACTCCTCCAGAAGCGGTGTTATGCCTCCCATGGTGATGAATGCTGATGAAAATATGAACTCGTCGCAGTTTCTAAGCTCATCCCTTATTGAGTTTATGACCTTGGAATTTCTGTCATTGTACAATAACTTTGGCTTAAAGTCAGAGCTGGAGCTGATGTGTTCGTCAATGAAAGCTGTTCTTGCTCCGTTAATGATGTCGTCGGTGTTCAGGTTATTCATTTTCAAGATGTTCTATCAGTTGGTTGATTTTGTCAAGCTGCATTTGGAATTCCTCTTCCCTTGGAGTTCCCTTTACTTTTTCGAGTTTGCCTTCAAGTTCGGCCTTTTTGTCTTTTGCCATTTGTAATCTGTCCATGCTAATCCTCCATGGTCTTTTTAAGATAATCCACAGCCTCAATGTCGGCTGGAATCCAGTTAACGTCGTCAAGTTCGTCTTTGGAAAGCCACTTTGCATCGTTGTGTTCTAGGAGTTTTGGAGTTCCTTCAGTTATTATAGCTTCAAAGCAGCTCATCTTGAGATAAAAAGTAGGATATTGATATTCCAGATTCAATGCGAATTTTGTGGGTTTTATTGTGCAGTCAAGCTCTTCTTTTATTTCCCTTATTAGAGCTTCTTCTTTGGTTTCGTTGGTCTCTATTTTCCCGCCCGGAAATTCCCACATGTTAATGAACTCGCCATATCCTCGTTTTGTGGCCAAAATCTTATTGTCCTTTTTGATAATGGCTGCTACAACATTTAAAGTTTTCATGATACTCTGGTTAAATATTTGGCAGCTTACGTTATAAAGTTTCAGGAAAAAATAACACAATGACATTAGGGAAACATTAATGACTATGGTTTATTATCTAAATTTATGACATCAGTGATGTTCAGTCATGTCAAACATGACGAAATTTGTGGAAAAGGATGGGATTTTCCCATTCTTAATGTTAAAACTTTTTTTCCTAAAAAACAATTATATTAGTCTTAAAATTTTATTTTGTTGTAAAGCTTCCGATAAATTCTTTAATTTACACTATCCCAACTAAATGGCATCAAACCATGATTGAATAGAAGTGTCTTAAGAACTTCTTTAATAAAAATTGCTAAATTATCTTCTTCAACATCATCATTTCCAGGGGTTAATGAAAATGCTCCAACAGATGGAATAATCAATTCAGACTCTCTAAATCTTTTTGTTTTGCTTCCAGGATATAACACATATGACCCTTCAGTTTGTAAAATAGAATCTTTATAAGTGTGCATTTTATATATATCTCCATCTTTAAAGACATATTCCTTTTCTTCAAGTTCATCTCTTTTATTGATTTCTTTATCTAACTCTTCATTGGATTTTCCAATTTTTGAGTAAAAATCGATGATTTCAAGTTCTGAACGGTATTTGGCATCGAAATGAATATAATGCATATGTTCACCGATTGTGACCATTAATGTGTAATCTGGTCTAAAAGCAAGTGAATATGATCTGTATGGAGAATTATCTGAAAATCTTAAATTGTAAAACAGTTTGATTTTAATGTCATTGCCATCGAAATTTAATTTAAAGTTTTTTGCTGATTGAACTCCTTTTTTAATAGTTATAGACCAGTTGTCTTTATTGATTTTGAAAACATCTTCAAAACTTATTTTATCAACGCTTAATTCATTTAATACTTTTAATAGTTTGAAATAACACCAATATTCATATAACTCTGATAATTTTTTCTCAAATCCTTTAAATTGATCATTTACTTCATCCCAACTTAACCTGAATGAAAATTCAAGCATTAAAAAGTAATGAAATATTTCTCTGTAACCCTCCTTTTTCTGCAAAATTTGGGAGTTGAAGGGAACATAGTCCATTGCTGAGATATGATTAAAGAATTTGTTTGACAGATAATATTCAATTTCATCTCTAAAATACAATAATTTATCTTTAATGTATCCTTCTTTTGAGCTTTCAAGTAATTTTTCAACCAGATTTTGAATCAATTCCAAAAAGTATTTGAAAAATCTGTTTTCGGGAATGTCAATAATATCCTCATGCTTGATTTGGTCTATATCACGAGGAATATAACCATTTAATTTGTTAACAATACCAAAATCAGCATCAGACTCGAACAAATTGCTGGGTTTTGATACAATATTTCTTAAAGTATTCTGATTAATATTTGATGCCAATGACAATGGTACTGTTTCAACATGGCTTTTGAGTTGTGAATGCAGATTTTTAGACAAATATTCAAATATTGACGGTAAGTTGTCCTCTCTAAACAAATATTCCAAAAACATGAAATCTTCATAATATGTTTCCTTCTGATTATAATCAAGTTCAAATTCCTGATACAATGGGGAATTTACTTCAAAAATTAGGCTTAATGCATGTTGGGATAAATCAGCTATCATTGCTGAATATTGGGTAAAATAATCTATTTTTTTAGATCTAACTTCAATAGGAATTTTAATTGAATTAATTCCATTTTTTCTTACATCCAAAAATGATTTGCCGACGTAACTTCTGAAATTTAGTGTTCCAGCTATTTTAAATTTGTTATTGTCTCCCAAATCAAATCTGAATGGTTTAAAATGACTGTCATTCATTTTGACAAGTGAATATAATACATCATAACTTGCATTAACATCTTGGGATTCAAATAATATCTGATATTCTGTTTCCTCTAAAAACATCAATTTGGCAAAATTTGTGGAGATGTTTTCACAATATTGGATTGGAGTTTCATTATCGGGGTTGTCAACAAAGGGAATGTTTTCCAATGTTATCGATGAAGATAATTTCTCTTTTGATTCTTTATCCAATCTGTAATCAATAGAGCTGACACTCAGCATTCCAATTTCACTGGAGTTCTCATCAGTTAAATGAATAATAACTTTTTGCTCAATCATCTGAATCCTTAATTTATAAATGAAACATATCTTTGGTCTGATAATACTTTAGACATGTTTTGAAGCTTTAAGGCAGAAGTGTAATATCTGCAATTGTTTTTGTTAATGTCAAAGTTTTTAGGGTTTTCGTTATTGTTTCTCTCTTCCAAACAAAGATTGAATAAACTAGTCAGGACATTACCAATAGCCTTTTCAGATCCATGTAATTTTGGAAGGATTTTTTGTTTTATTTGTGCATCAAAATATCTTTCCCAATTGTTCCATTCATCAGGAGAGTTTTCATATCTCCATGCCACTATCATAAACCTCAATATTTCATTGATTACTCTAAATCCAAAGTCAAAACTTGAATCTTTAAGGTTTTCTTGAAGCACAGTAAGTTCCATTGCCAATGTTTCCCATAGTGTATCGCCATTGTAATTGATGTTTGACAATATTTGCTTTAAATCATCAATGTTTAAGTTGGATATTTCTGAATCGATTAACGGGGATTGTAAATAATCAATATTTCCTTTGAAATCGTCATCACTTGTATCAGATACCATATAATCCCAAGCGGTTAACGTTTCAAATTCTATTGTATTTGCTCTGTCTAGAACTTTAGGTGAAAACATGTAGGTTGTTTCATCAACATTGACTGTTCCAATAGTAAAAAGATTATCTGGAAGATTTAATGATTCATTATTGCCGTATAGTGGAATTTCTTCATAGCTTTCAATAGCTGATAGGAAATCTGCAAAATATCTTTCGACATGAGATAAATTCATTTCATCTAAAATAAGGAAATATGGATGGTTTGGGTCGTCTTGAGCTTGTTTAATTAATTTATAAGCGGGTGTTGGTTGATAATCTTCTGTAATTACATTATAATAACCCACAATGTTGGTGTTGTCTGTCCAATTGGCTCCAACTGGGACAATGATATATTTTGAATCAGCACACTCCACATCTAAAGATTCTGTTTTTCGAGATTTAGAACAATCCCAATCAGATATAAAATCTTCAAAATCAAATGATTTTATCTTTAATTCGACATTTACTTCTTTTCCATCATTATCTTTTAAGTAATTCTGCAATTTATCATTCTTTTTATAGGTTATTTTTGGAGTAATTCTAAGTTTTGCAGTTGATTTGATACCATCAACAATAACATTGCATTTTGAATATCCTGAATCAAAAGGGTAATAATTAAAGATATTTTTATGAGCAAACCATTGTCTTTTTTCAAACGCTGACTGGTTGGATTTTTGTTTTAGTAAGATACTGCCATTGGGTTTAATATAATCTTTAGAAATAAATTCTTTTAAATCATCACAAGAAACTTTTAAATCAACAGAACCATTAGGATTTTCATCATACAAATCTTTAAAATGTTGTTTAAGTTTTTCACTGTCATAGTATAATTGAACTAGTGTTTTAATATCTCCTTTTGCAGAAATACCGTCTACAACCATATCGAATTTAGCACCACATTCGTTAATCGGTATGACACTTGAAATTTCATCCTTTTGAAGTGTCCAACCATTATTTTCCCAAGAAGAATAATTAGTTTTAACTTTCAAGGTGAAATAACCTTTATCATTGTTTTCTTCTTTTTTTAAGTTGATATCTCCATTTATAAATTTAGCAAATAACTGGGATAATTTTGTTTTTCCAGTCCCTGAATTTCCAGTTAAAATTTCAAAAGGTTTAACTTTTAAAGATAATAAATAATTTTCAATTAATTCTTTATCAAAATAATATCCATTAGATATTAAGAATTTATAAAATGAGTCAACTTTTGATTTTTCAGACATAATACTACCTACTCAAAGCAATTTTACCAATTAAATTCAATTTTTAATAATCAATACAATTTATATATAAACATATATTAAAAAATGATGATTAGAAGAAATACTTAAATTATAAATAACTTGTTAATAAAATAATTATATTATCTAATGAACAGGTTGAAATTATGAAATTTAAAAAAATAATAATTATTTCATGTTTGATTTTAGCTATTTTAACAATAGGTAGTGTTAATGCAATAGACAATAATAAAACAACAGAAATAATAAATTTAGAAGATATTCCGGATAGTACTATTAATAAAGTAGATGATGAAATTATGTCATTAGAAACAGATGATGGTTTTTTGAAAGAATCAAATTTGGACATTTACAAAAAAAGTGTAATGGATGATGATGTTCATTCAACAAAGGAGATTACATTTACATCCTCAAAAAGTTCATATTTTTGTTATTATGGAGAAGGCTTTGATTTAGATTATGAATTTTCCCAATATTCAGATGATGGGGATAATACCGATTCTAAAATTGAAATAAGAATTTATGATGGGACATACTGCAAAAAATCTTATGATATTGTAGACAAAACAGGCATGCCTCATTCATTCTCTATAGAATCATCAACATATGTCAACTGCCAAAATATTAAAGTTGGAACACACAAGCTTGAAGCATATATTGATGGACAATATGCATTTACAAAAAATTTAATTATCAAACAAGTTCCAGTAGGATATGATGGTTATGGCCATGCAAGCGCACAATATAAAAAAAATACTTTCTATAAGATAGAAATATTCAATAAAAAGTCATATGAGCCTGTTAAAAATACCTATTTCAAAGTAAAAATATATACTGGTTCAAAATACAAAACATATAAAATTAAATCCGTAATGTTTGAAGAGTGTAGTTGGATAAAAATTCCTACAAAAAATTTAAAAGTTGGAGCTCATAAGATTATCATAACTCCTTATACAAACTCCTATTCTGGAACATTTAAAAGTAAAATAACAATATATAAAGTTGGTAACTCTGTTAAGAAAACATCTACCACAAATAAAAAAACTACTCAAAAGAAAAAGGTTGCATCAAAATACAAAATTGTAACTATTAAAGCAAAAAAACAATATACTACTAAAAAAGTCGGTAAGTTTAAAATTCAAACAATAATTTTTGATATGTGGAGAAGTTACATTGGTCATTATAAATATGTTGATACATTTTTATATAAAAATGGTAAATTAGTTCCAAACACAAAATATTATACAAAATATAAAATCAACGGTAAATGGACTAATTGGAAGAAAAATCAGGTAAACATAGGAACTAGCCATCATAGATATCCAGTATACACCAATATTAGAACTGCAATAGTAAAAATAAAATTCCATAAATAAATTCAATGGCATTGTGTTAAAAAATTAATTAAAAACTTTTTGGTACATAACAAAAATTGTGAAATAATGGTCAATCTTCATTTATTTCATTTTTTAAGATTTAAAAATTTGGAAACATTAGATAGAACTAGGTAGATGAAATGGATTCTAAAAAAATTGCTATGTTAATTTTAATTTTTGCCATTATATGTGCAGCTGCATTTATGATAATGACACAGCACAATTCGACTCAAAAAAATATAACGTCAACAAACAACACTACAAACATTACAAAAAATACGACAAATGTTACAAATGTCACCAATGCAACTCCCGAAGAGGATTCACATCAGACATCTCCTGAAAGTTCTGCATCTACACATGAAAGCGATCCTGAGTTTGGAACTGACGAATATGTAGACAGATGGGATGAATCCCAAAAAGGTGATGATAGCTGGGCGTACACTCATGACCAGCCTGTCAAAAGTGAAGGGGGGCATGACTATAAGAGAATGTATAATCCTGACACCGAGGAAAGCTATTGGTATCAGATGAGATAGATTTCCACGTAATGAATATCAAAAAAATAGGGGACATAATGAATTTGTCCCCATATAAAGTACTAAAAAATCACCAAAATCCTCCTGTCAGAAGGGTTCCAATGAAAAATCCTGCAAAGATTACTGCTCCGCAAACGATAATGTTGACGATAAAATAGGTCAGTGCTCTGTCGATGCCCTGTCTGTCAATGATTGCCAGGATAAACATGGCGATAGAAACAATTCCAATCATCCCATACATCCATGTCCTGTCATCGACCGGAGATATGGTATGGGTTACCTGAACTGCACTTCCAACCATAACCGCCGCAAGGATTATCAGATACTTCTGAGTGAAAGATAACTTTTTCAATTGATTCACCTCCCGATTTGAATTGCAGTGTTGCATGATACTGGATTTTCATCCTATAATCAAGCATAGATATGTTTAAAAAGGTATTTAAGTAAGTTAAATGAAAACCTTTAATTCATACACAGGCAAATGATAATCCTAGTTTTTTTCATTCTCCAAAATATGTATATAATTCTCTTTTTTTCTAATTAGGTGGATAATATTCGCCATATCCAAAATATTATATGTAAAATTTAAACATGTTACATATCATTTAAAAAGAAATGTCTTGGAAACAAAAATTACAATGCAGCAAGCAAAAAAGTGAAACTGACTGTAAAAACAGTATTTAAAACAATAGCCAAGAAAGCAAAAACCACGAAATGGTTAAAAAAATCCAAAAGGCACTTATAAGCAAGGGATACTACAAATCATCTTCCGGCAAAGTTTATAAGGTCGATGGAAATTATAGGGATTTCACTGTAAAGGCAGTAAAACAATTCCAAAAGGCCAAAAAACTTGGAATAATTTAGTGTTGAATTGTCTCGGTCTTTAAAGGCCGGGGCAGTTCAATTTAAACATTTTTTTTGCATTTAGGGAAGTTGTTTTCACGACATCATCTTCAGCCATATCTAACTCTTGGGCTATTTTTCTGATTATATATTTTAAATTAAAAGGAGTATTCACCTCTCCCCGCTTTTCTTCGGGACTTAAATATGGGGAATCAGTTTCCAGAACGATATTGTCAATGCCAACATTTTTAAGCGTTTTTTTCACTTTCTTGTTGTTTTTGTGGGTAACCGGTCCGCCTATTCCAATGTTAAATCCTATCTTGACGAATTCCTTAGCCATTTCGGCTGAACCCTGATAGCAGTGCATGGATCCCACAACGTCATGGCTTTTCAGGATGTCGAATGTGTCCTGCATTGATTTTCTTGAATGCACAATCACGGGAAGGCCGTGCTTTTCTGACAGCTCCAGCATTTTTTCAAAGAGTTCCTTCTGTTTTTCCTTGTTTTCTTTGGTGTGGTAATAGTCGATGCCTATCTCTCCCACTGCAACCACATTATTGTTTTCAATCTGCTTGTCCAATAATGTGATGTCTTCATCACTCACTTCGTCTGCAAATGGGTATAGGTATCCCAAGGCGGCATGGACATTGTCATATCTGGAAGATAATTTCAATACTTCAATATTGCTTAGGGGGTCGGTACCGTTCAATATTAGTTGGATGTCATTTTCTGCAGCTTGCCTTATTATTTCATCTGCATCTTCCATTTCACTATCATAAATATGGCAGTGTGTGTCTATTATCATTAAGATCATCACTAAAAATGTTGTTTAATCAATCGAATCTATAAAATTATTTGGGCATTAACTTTTTATTGTTTTATTATATAATTAGTTATATATCTTAATTAATTTTTGGTGACTTTTATATGGAAGGGAAGTTTTCAAGAACAGAAATGTTAATTGGAAATGATGGAATGGAAAAACTGGCCAATGCAAAGGTTGCAGTTTTCGGCATTGGCGGTGTCGGATCTTTTGTATGTGAAGGACTTGCCCGAAGCGGAGTGGGCAACTTTGTTTTGGTGGACTTTGACAAGATTGATGAAAGCAACATCAACAGGCAGCTAATTGCAACAACAAAAACAATCGGCAAATATAAGGTTGACCTGATGAAGGAGAGGATTTTGGACATAAATCCCGATGCCAATGTTGAAACCTACAAGGAATTCTACATGGATGACTGTGAGCTGGACATCATCACAAAAGATTTGTCATATGCCGTTGACTGCGTGGATACGATAATGGCCAAGATTGCAATCATATGTGCCTGCGATGAGATTGGCGTTCCTGTAATGTCTTCAATGGGAACCGGAAACAAGCTTGACCCGACAATGTTTGAGGTTGCCGACATATATGAGACTTCAGTCTGTCCCCTTGCAAGGATAATGAAAAAGGACATGAGAAAGAGAAATATCGAGAAACTGAAAGTGGTATATTCGAAGGAACATGCAATAAACACAAATGACTGTCCTATAAATCATGACCGAAAGTTTAAGGTGAAAGGCAGCGTTTCATTTGTGCCTTCAGTTGCAGGTTTGATGATTGCCGGTGAAGTGATAAAGGATATTGCAGGGGTCTGATTTTTTCAATATGTCCTGATAAGTGAACTATTTTATTTTGTTTTAAGCGAACAGTTCGTATTATTTCACTGATTTGATTCAAAACTGTTCAATATTTGCTTAAATTTGTTGAATAACCTTCTTATTATTCCGTTTTAGATATATTTATTAACTGATAATTTAAAATATAACTGTATAAAATTCGGAGTTCCAAAATGAAAGAACAAAAACCTATCCAAATTTTCTCCAACTTGAATGATGATGTTGGGGTAAACGTAATCAAAAGTCCAGTAAAGCTCACTATTTTGGAAATGCTTAGAGATAGTGACATGGAATTTGAAGAGATTGTTAACAATACCGGTAAATCAAAATCAACCGTTTCAGTTCACTTAAAAAGCTTAAGAGAAAGTGGAGTAATATCTTACAGAGTACACCCGGTAGATAACAGAAAAAAGATATTCTATCTCAATTCAAAATACATCGGCTCCGTCAACTATACCGATCCAAAGGAAATCAAGGAAACCCAGACAGATTACCTTGTTGAAAATCTTATAAATGATGATGCCGAGTTTTCAACATTGCTCTTTCATACTTTAAAGTCAATGCTTATACAGGAAGGAATTAACATTGATCCTATTATGCAATCCACAGGAAACAGCATAGGAAATTCCCTTTTCGATAAATTATATGATGAGGATTTGGAGGTTTTCATGGGAAACATTGCGGAATTCTGGAAGAAAAAAGGTTTAGGCAGGGTTTCATTTAAAATAGGTCAGATAATTAAAATAACAACCTACGACTGTTTTGAATGCGAACTGCTTCCAAGAACAGGAAAGCCTGCATGCTTTTTAGACACAGGAATATTTGAAGCATTATTCTCACAATACTTCAAAATGCCCGTCAGCGTAATAGAAACCCAATGTTACACCATGGGTGATGAAAAATGTGTCTTTGAGGTCGAGCCTCTTCCGATTAAAAACTATTAGTCATCACTGAATTTTATTATTGTTGTTGTAAGGTAAGGCTTTTCATTTGAAAATCCTTCAATTATTTTTTCGTTTTCTCTTGTACAGTTTTCAACTGAATAGATTTCTTTAGGTCTGTTTTTCTCTTCGATTGTATTTTCCAGTTTTGAAGTATTTCTTGATGCTTTCATAAGCACGATTGAGTCGCTGTAATCCAATACCTCTTCAAGCCTATCGTCTATTTTAGGCACGATTGTTAAAATGTCGTTCTGTTCCACAAGAGCTTCGTTACGTGCTGCAGCACATGCTGTAAATGAAGTAATTCCAGGTATTGTTTCGATTTCGTATCTTCCAATAAGTTTCTTTTGAACGTATGAGTATGTGCTGAATATTGAACTGTCTCCAAGGGTTATGAAAGCTACATCCCTTCCGCTGTCAAGGTATTGGGCAATCATTTCAGAAGCGCTTGTCCAGACTTTTTCAAGCTCTTTTTTGTCTTCAATCATTGGAAATATTGGTTCAACAAGCATGAGTCTTTTGTAATCTTTTCTTTTTTCAAGAACCGGTCTGACAATTGACAGTGCAATGCTTTCTTTTTCCTTTGATGATTTTGGTGAGAAAACTACAGGCACTGTTTCCAAAACCTTTGCCGCTTTCAGGGTAAGCAATTCAGTATCTCCAGGTCCAACACCAATTCCAATCAATTTTCCTTTTTTTGCCATATAATCACTCTAGTTAAGAATTATTAAATCTGATATTATTTTTTCAAATATGATTTCTATAATTTATTTATAGTATATCAACTAATATAATGTTAATGTCTAATTCTATGTTTTGTCCAAATTGCGGTATGCTTAAAAGTAATTGTACCTGTAAAACAAGTCGTAAAAATAAATCAGAGGGTCCTACTAACCTGTTTAGTTTTTCCAAAAAAAGAACATCTTCTATTTTGGATGATGAGATTCCTGAAGTCTATTCGGTTGATGACCATAAGCTTGATGAAGGAACATCAGCATATCTCAAGGAACTCAATCCTAATATCGACGATATAATAATAGAAAATTTTCCCTTTGAACAGCCTAGGCTGGGTCAGCTTGAAATAATTCAGGATATCTACGATGCAATAAGAAAAGGGTACAAATATATTGTTCTTGAGGCAGGAACAGGTACCGGAAAATCTGCAATTGCAACCACACTTGCCAAAATGTATGAATCAGCATACATCCTGACAATGACAAAGCAGCTGCAGTCACAGTATTCCACCGAATTCGATTTTCCTCTGGTAAAGGGAAGGGGAAATTTCGCCTGTCTTAATGACAATCTCGAGACTACCTGCGATATGGGAACATGCAAGACAACACCAAATTCAAGCAACTTCTTCTGTCAGTATGGAGTTGCCAAAAACCCGACACTTGATGCGGAACTTGCATTCGAGGATTCATTTGGTGGATCTGTATTTTATCAGTCCGGAAGCCATTGCCATTACTGGAATCAAAAGGCAAATGCAATCAACTCTCCGATAACTCTGATGAACTATGACTATGCGATAATGGAGCTCAACTATGTAAAGCACTTCGGCACAAGGTCACTTCTGATTCTTGACGAAGCACACAACATCGAAAACAAGCTCATGGCAACAATGGAAGTCACACTGTACAACAGAACCCTTGAAAAGGACATTAACAAGGCAATATCCAAGGAAACATTGAAAGATGGTGAACTGGAAGATTGGAAAATGGAAATTGAAGCTATCGGCGACAGCTATGAAGACATTGACCTGAAGGAAGTCACCAAAAACAAGGCCGACAGAATCCGCTCAACAATTTCCAGGCTTAAAACCCTGAGAAACAACCTTGAAAAGGAGCCTAAAAACTGGGTCATCGACACAGATGAATTCGGAGTTACATTCAAGCCGTTGAGGGTTCACCACTATGCCAAGGATAACCTGTTGAAATATGGGGATGTAGTCATCTTCATGAGCGCTACAATCCTTTCCCACAAGATGTTTTCAAAATGGCTGGGCTTGAATCCTGCTGAAGTCTATCACATCAAGGTGGACAGTCCTTTCACAAAGGAAAAAAGGCCTATCATTCTTGATTTGGCAGGAAAGATGTCTGCAAACAGAATCAAGAACACCGCTCCAAAGACAATTCCGATTCTGCAGGAAATCCTCAAAAAGCATGAGGGCGACAAGGGTCTTATTCACACCCACAGCTACAAATGCCAGCAGTACATTACCCGCAACCTTAACAACTCACGTCTGATTTCCCATACATCACAAAACAGGGAACAAATATTGAATTTCTTTGAAAAGGATGAAAATCCGTTGGTTCTCATTTCACCGTCAATGAGTGAAGGAGTCGATTTGCCTTACGACAAGTGCAGATTCCAGGTAATCTACAAGATTCCTTTCCCGTATCTTGGAGACAAGCAGGTCAACATGAGAATGAAAAGGGATAAAAAATGGTATGCCTATAAAACGGTAATGACCCTTATGCAGGCTTACGGCCGTGGAATGAGAGCTGAAGACGATTCATGCTATACATACATTATCGACAGCGACATCAACATGCTCTTTAAAAGTCCGATGTACAGATCACTGATTCCTGACTTTTTCAAGGAAGCAGTTGTTCGCGTAAAAAAATGAGCGGACCTGGAGGGATTTGAACCCCCGATCTCAGGATCCGAAGTCCTGCGTCATTCCTGACTAGACCACAGGCCCTAAAAAAATAATAAAAGATAAAAAATTTATTCTTTTTTACCTTCTTCTTTAGAATCAACAGATATTATAGGAATGTCCTCAATACCCTCAACTTCAGCAAAAATATCATCAATAGTTTCGTTTTCAAGTTTAACTTGTTCGTATTCTATCTCTTCGATTTCCTCACTTGTCAAACCTTTTCTTTCAGGTGGTTTTTCACGAGCAGGTGGAATATCATCGATATTTTCTTGAGGTGTGGTTTTTTTAGGTTTAGAATCAGATTTTGTTTTTTTGAAAGTATTTTTTAATTCGCCGAAATTGAATTCGCCTATCTTGAAGGAATCCTTATCCAATGGAATGTTGCTTTTCGGAAGGATATTTTGATCCTTTTCTTCCATTTTTTCAGCAGGGGTATCATTTTCATTATCTAATGAGTCAATACTCTTTGAAATATCTTCCAATGGGTTTCTCATTCCAATTACTTTGTATATTCCATAAATTAATAATACTAATCCGCATACGATAAATATTACTGTAATAAAACTATTTTCTCCTGAAATAACATTGTCCACAATTCTATCACTGCGTGAACTGAAAGTAATTGCGCCCAATACGATTAAAATTAATCCTAAAATGGTGCTCACTACACCTATAATTGGGGTTCTGCCTATTTTGGCATTAAGAACATTGTCAAAGTTTTCACTGATTTCTCCTGTGATGACTTCATTATCATCATTCAAATCGATATCTTCCTCATTCAAACCATTATCACTTTCTTTTGGTGTTTTAATTAGGAACTCATCATCGATTGGATTTTCTTCTAAATTAACAGCATTTTTGGTATCCTCATCGGGATGATAGATGAATTCGTCATCAATTTCCAAATCCCCATAACCTTCTCTGTCTTCATTAAGGTATCTGATTAATTCTTTATCTTCTTCGATATCGTCATAACTTGTGTCTTCATCTTCATTGACATTATTGATCATATCCTTGAGATTGGAAATTCTATGCTCTTTATCTTTAGAATCTTTCATAAAAAAACCTCAGTCGTATGCTCTCCAAGTATGTTTACATTTGGCACAAGTAAAAATACGTGTAGGTGCTTCATCAGCACTACGGGTTTGTAATAATTTGTATGTAGCTTTATCATGTCCACATTCTGGACAGGTTTCGTTTGTGATAGGACCAACGTCTACGTCTTCACCGAGCATTTTGACATTATCGCTTTCCTTAATGTCTTCAGAAACCTCATATTCGTTGTTGTCTGAGAGGTTTTTTTCATGCCCGCATGAATTGCATTTTAGTATACCGTCTTTTGGAAGTAACATTGCTCCACATTCTGGACAAAATTCCATTTAACTCCTCCATTATATATCTATTAATCTTCCTTATATCTTGTAATATTTTTTTCAATATATTTAAATATATACCTTAAAAAGTGGTTTTGACCTTTTTTAAACAGTCTCTTATTATTTTATCATGGTCAAATGCAATATTGATTTCATCTAATTTTTCGGCTGAAAAAATCTTCACTTCCTTTGCATCGGTGTCGGCTTTCATCTTGCTCATGTCTCCGGTGGCGGTGAAAGCTACTGTTATTGTGTGACCTCTTGGATCTCTATCAGGGTCAGAATAAACACCAACCAAGTCTTTCAGTGTTACATCAATATTTGTTTCCTCTTTTGCTTCTCTTATGGCACCGTTTTCAACACTTTCGCCATATTCAACAAAACCTCCAGGCAATGCCCAGTAATCCATAAATGGGTTGTTTTTTCTTTTAACCAGTATGAAGTTAATCTCTTCGTCAAAAATAAAAATATCGGCAGTGACTGAAGGAGTCTTATATTCTGTCATTAAATCACAATAAAAAAAATAATGAAGCTATAAAGCTTCGTCAATGAGTTTTTTGAATTCAGCACTTTCTTTTTGAAGTTCTTCTGCTGCTTTTTTCAATACGATTCTTGGTCTTTTTCCCCTTTTTGTCTTGATGGTCATTTCAGGTTTTCCAGTGAGGGGGTGATCGATATTGTAAACAGCATATTCGACATCAGGGTCTTGCATTAGAATGTGCCTGAGTGCATTGAAAACACCATGACTTTCATTTTCTACTCTAAATGTTAATTCTAATGTTTTTTCTTCAATAATTTTAAAATTCTCATCCATTATATCAACCTTAATTAATTAACGTAGTTTTTAGATATTTTTCTTTTTTCTTTTTTGTTACAAGTATTGCATTGGAGTTCGTTTTGTTTTTTTGTAGTGTGCATATAATCTCTGCAGCGTGTACACATAGCTTTTAAAACTCCACAGTCATCATCAACGGTGCCCAAATCAACATTGTCTCCAGTAATTTTTACTACTTTTGCCTGGACTATGTCTCCTATTCTAAAAGCATCAGACAATTTTTCCAAATAATCTTTTTTTGCCTGTGAAATGTGAATGGCACCCATATACGGTAATGCTAATGGTCTTGCATTGTCTTTTATGCAATCAATTTTTACATTAGCTCTTTGAGGTTTAATGTCGGTTATCTGTCCGTAGACTACATCTCCGACTTTCAATAAAGCCGGTTTTGCATCTGATTCAACGGATATAACCTTCATTTTTTGATTAATTTTAACGTTACCAAGTACTGATGATTTAATCTCTCCATTGTCATCGTAAGTACCTTCTCCCGGCAAATACTGTTCGATGATTCCTAATTTATCGCCGGGCATTACAATTTGTTCCTCTTCTATACTCATATTAAAATCACCAAAATAAAGATTTAATAAAAAAATTTTTATTTAATATAATAATTTTATTGATATTACTATTTAAATCATTGGTATCGTTCATGGAATAATATTTCGTCTAATTGATAATTTTCCCATTCCCTTTTATTCAATACAATTTCCAACTCCTGTGGAGTCAGTAAAGGTTTTTTATACATTTGAGAATCGTCAATAGCTATTCTCGGACATGCACTGACGACAAAAGCATCCAATTCCAGATATGGCAAAAGCACATCCGGATTCACATTGTCCACCAGAATGATGTAGGCTTCCATTCCATTTTCTTCAAGAAGCTTTTTTGTTTCCTTTGCGAGCTTCATCCTGTATTGGCCTTCCTTGGAGGATACGATAATTCCCCATTTCTCAGCACTTCTTGCCTTTGTTATTCTTGCAAATCTGATTCTCAATATTCTGTCTGCATATTCATCCATTCGTCTAAGCTCATTGTTGTACGGATCCAATGCAAGAACCGGTGTGTTTGAAAAGAGGTTGATTCCTAGAGGGTGGAAGTTTCCGCTTCCTATAAACAGGAATATCTCAGCATCCAAATCCTTGATTGACGAGAAGTTGCATCCCAGAACCTGTCCCTTTCTGGTTGACTTTGATGAGCCGAGAACAACTTCCTTGCCGTTGTCCTCCAGATAATCTCTGATTTCATTTAAAAGGTGCAGGTGCTGTGTTGTGGTTACCAACGCTACTTTCGAATAGTCCTTCAAGGCATCCAGGCATTTTTCCAAATCCTTCTTGAGGTCTATCTTTGCAAAGGCTTCAACAAAAATTGTGGGAACCTCATACTTCAGCGGAAGAGGAGTGTGGCCGTAATGGACTATCAAATCTACAGATCCCTTCATCTTATAGTCGCTGACATCACATGCTCCAAAGCACGGGTCACCGGAGATTATGACTGTTGCATCAGTTTCGGATTCAATCTTTCGGGCAATCTTGATTGCCTGCATCTTAAGACCTTCCGGAAACTGGAGGCCTACATTTTTCGCATCCTTTGAGTTAATCTTGCTGATTACCCTGTCCAGGTCCATGTTGTACATTGACATTTTAATCTTCAATTGTGCTTTCGATAACCACTTTGCCGTCAATGACGTCAAGCTTTACAAGTGACAGTACATCTCTGCCGGTTTCCTTTTTAACTATTTCCTTGCCTTCTCCCTTGTCGATTATGGCTACCACGGATTTCAAATCAAGGCCCATATCCTCAAGGGTTCTGATAAGTGCCACCATTGTTCCGCCGGTACTTACAACATCATCGATGAGCAGTATCTTCTCGCCTTCGTGCAGGTCATTTACATAAAGGTTTGATGAGCCATAACCGGTTTTTTGATAAACTTCCTTTTCACCCGGAAGGCCGTATTGCCTTTTTCTAATCACTACGAAGGGAATGTCGGTTGCAAGGGATAATGCGGTAGCCAAATGGATTCCCATTGCTTCAACAGCAACTATTTTATCCACATCTAAATCAGCATACTTATGAACTGCCAATGCCAATTCCCTAAGCATTAAAGGGTTCATTGCAGGTACTCCATCACTTATAGGATTAACAAAATAATTGTATTCACCTTTCTTCACGATTGGTGAGGATTCTAATGATTTTTTTACTTCTTCTAACATTGTATCACACAAAAATTATAAAACATTTATTAGATATAAATATAACTTAATACAATTATATAATTTTGCTAATATAAAATATTATTAAGAGTGATTAAAATGGCAATGCTCGGAAGTTTAGGTGAAAATCTTACTAATACGATGAAAAAATTAGTAGGGATGTCTGTCATTGATAAAAAGACAATTAAAGAAGTTGTAAAAGATATACAACGTGCCTTAATTCAATCTGACGTTAACATTAAACTAGTTTTAGAATTATCAAAAAAAATCGAATCAAGAGCTCTTGAAGAGGAACCTCCAAAGGGTATCACTCCAAGAGAACATGTTATAACTATCATTTATGAAGAGATGGTGAACCTGCTTGGAAGCGAAGCAGCAGGTTTGGATATCAACGAAAAGCCATACAAAATTCTATTTTTAGGGCTTCAGGGTTCCGGTAAAACTACCACCATCGGTAAATTATGCAGATACCTTCAAAAAAAGGGTTTCAATCCTGCCGTTGTCTGTACAGACACATGGAGGCCTGCAGCATATGAGCAGTTAAAACAGCTCACAGAAGAGATGGACGTTCCGCTGTATGGAGACCCGAACAATAAGGATGCGCTTGACCTTGCACAAAAAGGTCTGCAGGAATTCAAAAACAGAAAGGTCATCATTTTCGATACTGCAGGTAGGCACAAGAATGAGGAAGACCTTATTGCAGAGATGGATGAGCTGGACAACATCATCAATCCTACCGAAGCTATTCTCGTTATCGACGGGACAATCGGTCAGCAGGCAGGTGAACAGGCAAGAGCGTTTTCACAGGCAACCGATATCGGTTCAATCATAATTACCAAACTTGACGGTTCAGCCAAAGGAGGGGGTGCAATGTCTGCAGTTGCAGAAACAGGAGCTCCTATCAAGTTCATCGGTACTGGTGAGAGAATCGATGACTTTGAACTCTTTGACCCTCAAAGGTTCATTTCAAGACTCCTCGGTATGGGGGATATCCAGTCCCTTATAGAAAAGGCTGAAGAAAACATCGATGAGGACGTTGCAGAAAAGACCATGAACAACATGCTCACAGGTAAGTTCACACTGATGGACATGAAAAACCAGTTTGAGATGATGAACAAGATGGGTCCGATGCAGCAGGTGCTCAACATGATTCCTGGTATGGGAAACAAGATTTCCAAGGAAGCCTCCAAGATGACCGAGGACAAGATTGACTCCTATAAAATCATGATGTCTTCAATGACTGAAGAGGAAATGCTGAACCCGAAAATCATCAAGCAGTCACGTATTCAAAGAATCGCCAGAGGTTCAGGTGTTGATGAAACTGAAGTAAAAGAGCTTTTGAAATATTACAACAACACCAAAAAGACCATGAAGGGAATCGGAAAACGTAGTGGTCGTTTAGGTGGCGGTGCAATGAACCGTATGATGGGACAATTCATGAACAGATAACATGTTGGAATTAGCTAAACAGATTTTGGATGAATGTGACGGCAAAATCTGCAGGAATTGTCTTGGCCGCAAACTGTCAAAAACAGTCGAGGGTTCAAACAACATAGAAAGGGCAGACAAGGTCTGCAGCGAACTTGGAATCACTCTGGACGGAGAATGCATAGTTTGCGACAACCTCTTTGACAAGCTCAACGACGATTTATATAAAAAGATTGACGATAAGATCAATCAGCTGGGAGTCGAGTTCGATACATTTCTGGTAGGTTCAAAAATCAGCAAGGACATTCAAAAGAGGGATGAGGAGCTGTCTGAAAAATTCGATTTGAACGTTGAAACCATAAAAAAGGAAGTTAACAGGCTAATTGGTCTTGGAATTTGGGAAATATATGGCAAGGAAGCAGAATTCGAAAGCCAGGACATTGTCTTTAACGTTGATTTAATCAAAGAGCCAAAGGTAAGAATTCAAATCAATCCGTTGTATGTTGAAGGAAAATACAACAAATGGAAACGTGGAATCCCTCAGACAAAATGGCCATGTACAAAATGCAAGGGAAGAGGATGTGAAGAGTGCAATTTCACAGGCAAGCAATATCCCGAGTCAGTTGAAGAACTGATTTCCGAGCACTTTTTAAAACTGACAAAAGGAAGGGAAGCAAAATTCCATGGTGCAGGCCGTGAAGACATTGACGTTTTGATGTTGGGTTCTGGAAGACCATTCGTTTTGGAAATCAAGGAACCGAAGATAAGAAAACTTGATTTGCCAACACTTGAAGAAGAAATCAATAGGATTAATGAGGGAAAAACCTCCTATCACAATCTTCATGTCTGCGAGAGAAGAAGAAAGGCGGAAATAAAGCAATCCTCTCCGGACACTTATAAGGTTTATAATGCACTTGTCAAATGTGACGGTGCCTTTGATATAAATAAGCTTGATGAGCTGACAGAATTAAATGAAATTCATCAGCAGACTCCGGTGAGGGTTTTAAGGCGTCGTGCCGATAAGGTGCGCATAAAGCATGTGTTAGACCTTTCATGTGAAGTCATTGACGATTATTCATTCAACATGAAAATCAAAACCGAAGGTGGTTTGTATATCAAGGAGCTGATTTCCGGTGATGACGGAAGAAGCCAGCCAAATGTCAGTGATATTTTAGGTGTTAAGGCAATCTGTGAGAAATTGGATGTAATTGAAGTAAGCGAGAAGTAGGTATTATGGGAGACGAATTTACACATTTAACAGAAAGTGGAGTCCACATGGTTGAAGTTGGCGAAAAGCCGGATCAAAAAAGAAGAGCTATTGCAAGCGGCAGTATTTTTTTAGATGAAAATACCGTGGCAATGATTCAAAATGAAGAAATCAAGAAAGGTAATGTACTGACAACCGCTCAAATTGCAGGAATTCAGGCGGTAAAAAATACCTCTTCAATAATTCCCCTTTGCCATCCGTTGGCATTGACAGGTATAGAGCTTAATTTTGAAGTTAAAACAGATGAAATCATAGCAACATGTGCCGTAAATACTTTAGGCAAAACCGGTGTTGAAATGGAAGCAATAACTGGTGTCAGCGTAGCGTTGCTTACCGTATGGGATATGGTAAAGGCTGTTGAAAAGGATGAAGACGGACAGTACCCGGACACCAGAATCAGCGATATCAAAGTTATCAAAAAAGAAAAAATCTAACCTTTATATACTATGAAAAAAATAGATATATACAATTATTTTTATTAATTAACTTAATAGGAGATTACTATGTCAAAAAAAGATAATAAGATTTCCATGCCTCAGACAGGTGCTGGATTAGTAAGATATTTTGATGAAGAAAGTGTAGGTCCAAAACTTTCTCCTGAGCACGTTTTAGTCGCTACTGTTATTGTAGCTATACTTTGTTTCGTTTTAAGATATTCCGCTTAAAATTATTGTTTTTTTTAAAAAACGATACTACTTTTTTTTATTTATTTAGATAATATGTTAACTAAAAGAATTATTCCTTGCCTAGATTGTGACTTGCAGGTTCCGGAAGGACGTGTTGTTAAGGGAGTGGAATTTAAGGAAATAAAATATGCAGGAAACCCTGTAGACCTTGCTACACGCTATTATGAGGAAGGTGCAGATGAAGTTGTAGTTTTAGACATCACAGCATCTCATGAAAGAAGAGCCACCATGGCAGATGTGATAGACAGACTGACTGAAAACGTTTTCATGCCGATTTGTGTAGGTGGAGGAATAAGAAAAGTTGACGATTACATTAAAATGCTTAAGGCTGGAGCAGACAAATGCTCAACAAACACTGCTGCAATCAAAAATCCGGAGCTTTTAACAGAAGCTTCAAAGGTTGTAGGTTCACAGGCTGTCGTGATTGGGATAGATGCCAAAAGAAGGTATGTTTCACATCCTGATGATGCGCCGGATAAGACAGTCATAGAAACCGATAACGGCTATTGCTGGTTTGATACAAGCATTTACGGTGGACGTGAATTTACAGGCATTGATGCAATCCAATGGGCTTTAAGGTGTCAGGAATTGGGTGCAGGTGAGATTCTCCTAACCAGTATGGATGGGGATGGAACCCAAAACGGATATGACATTGAGCTTAACAAGACAATCAATGATGCAGTTGACATTCCAGTCATAGCAAGCGGAGGCGTTGGCGAACCTAAACATATTTTGGAAGTCTTCGAAAAGACCGATGTTTCAGCGGCTCTTGCAGCAAGCATTTTTCATTTTAATCAGTATTCAATAGGGACCGTTAAAGAATATCTAAAAGAAAATAATGTGGCTGTTCGCTTATGATTCTTAGGACACCTATTGATTTGGAGTTAACTCAACTGTCCGGTCAGACTTCACAGCCTCCATGGTGTGAAGTTGACGGTACTTTTTCCAATGTTGTTGATGTCAATGGCAATCAGGCTATTTTTAATGTCAAGCAATCCGGCGAATTTTTAGATTTCAATTATTCTGGAGATATTTCAGACAAGCAAGCCATTGACAAATTGAATTACATTTTTGACTTGAATTTTGATTTGGATAAATTCTATAAGTATCTGGGCAATCATGCAGAATTGGCGCAAATGCCTGAGTTCTGCAATGGTTTGAGACTTTTTCTGGCGAATGATCCCTTTGAATGCATAATCTCATCTATATGCTCTGCAAACAATTCAATCAAAAGATGGACCAAATCGATTTCTCAGATAAAACAGAACTGGGGAAATCAGCACGGCAATTACTATACTTTTCCTAAAAGCAATGATTTATTAAATGTTTATTTGGATGATGAGGATGAATTTAATTCGTCAGATATTCAAGATATTTCAATGTGCACTAATAATCTCAAAAGTTGCGGCGTAGGATATAGAGCACCATACATGAGGAGGGCATCTGAGATGTTTACAGATGAAATCGACCTCCACGAAATTTTCAAGATGAGCTATGATGAAGCCTTTGAAACAATACTTGAAGTTCCGGGAGTCGGTCCGAAAGTGGCTGACTGCATATTGCTTTATGGATTCAACTTCAGGGAAGCTTTTCCATCGGATGTATGGATAAAACGCATTGTTTCTCATTTGTATTTTGAAGGAAAGGATATAAGCGTTGCCAAGGTTCGTGAATTTGGAATGGAAGAGTTCGGCAAAAATGCAGGTTATGTCCAGCTTTACATGTTCCACTATGCAAGAATGAGCGGACTGATGAAAAAATTGAAATGAAGCAAATGGCTATTTTTTAAAAATTAGACATTCAAGAAATCGGCACTAACAGGACAACATTATTAAAAAACTTAATTTTACTATTTTTCAATTTTTTTGCTTTTTATCAAAAATAAAGAGAAAATAATAATAAAAAAATTATAAAATAAAAACAACGCATATTTCTTTAAATCTAAAACTTATGCCTAATCCATAGAACTGAAAAATTAGAAAAATTAATAATAATTAGAATATTTCATTTTTCCCTTAAAAAAATAGGAAAATGAGCATTTAAAATGCTCTAAAAAAATCTATTCTAATGAATCGCTTCCTTTAGCTTCTTGGTCTCTGTAGAATTGAACTATGTCTGCAGCGTCAGCACCATCGTTTTGTCCGCCTACAATAACTCCCCATTGGTCGTAGTAGAAGTTGTATTCTGCGTCATAATAAAGAGGCTCATCAGTATTATTGTGGGTTTTACTTGCATTGGTGTCCTCGTATTTGATTGTGCTTGCTGTTGAGTTGACATTGGTTTTTTCTGTGTTGGATGAACCTTCCACGATTTTAATGGTTTCTTCCAATTTTGAAGGATTATATTTGTTGTCTCCATAATAGTTGACAACTACTTTGTGATCTCCTAATTCTTCATTTGTTAAAACCAAATAAAATTTACCGTCTTTGTCTGTCATGACAGAATAATTTTCGTATTTGCCGTTTGCTTCAAAACTAATGTTTACTTTTTGAGATGCAATTGCTTTTCCTTGTGCATCTTTAAGCTGGAATTCAATGTCATCTCCATTTTTTAGAGTTTTTTCACTTAACATTTTTATTTCGGTGTTTGTCTTTGCTTCAGCAGCTACTGCAGCTCCAACAGCTACTGCAACAATGAAAATACTCAAGATTACTAGTGTAATTTTTTTGTTCATGTAATCACCATTTATTATTTTTTTCACTTTGTTCATTAAATAGTTATCCTTTTAATTGAAGATACAATTATTAATTAAATTAATGTCGTTATGGTTATATTGTTGTCAAAATATAATTATTAGTTTATTTTTTTGATTGGATTAACTCTAAAATGCCATTGATTTTTCGTATTCATATTAATTTCTCGGCTTTTTCACCGAACCAGCCTTTTCTAGTTCCCACATAATATAGACCTAATGCTGAGACTGTAGTGACAATGATTGTTGAAGCAAAGTCGAAAGGACCAATTATGGATGAAGTTACTTCAAATCCTATGGCTGTAAAATATGCACTGGTTAAATTATTCACACAATGGAGTGCAGAACTGGCTTCCAAACCATTGCTGCGCCAGGTTAAAAACCCTAAAAGAATTCCTTGTATCAATACTCCCACTACTCCTAAAATACTGTAGGGGTGCATTGATGCAAAAATCACGGACTGAAGAATTATGGCCACGATAGGTATCTTAAACCATGACCCGAAAGTTTGCATAACTAGCCCTCGCAGAAAGTATTCTTCCGCAATGCACTGTAAAGGTATTATGATTAGGCATATTACAAAGAATGTTACTGTCAGAGTATTTGGACCAACAGGACCATGAATGATTGAAGTTATGATTTCATAAATTAGATATACTGCTAATGGAATAGTCAATGATTTAAAAAATAGTTTCCAGTCCCATCCTCCCCGTGATGAGGAATAGGAAGAGAATGGTCTGTCTTGAACGATTTTTGTTGCAATATATAGTGAAGGAAGAAAAATTGCCACAGACAGATAGCCGATGTAGCTTCCAGCTTCAGAATTCAACGCTTCGTATCCTTGTGTCATTAACTGGAAAATTGTATTCCAGCCGTATGCCATGCCGAAAATTGCAAATATTGCAACTTGCAGTATTACATATACAATTGCTCCGATTATAAATACTAGTATGGGCTTATACCATCTGTAATTTTCAAAAGTTCTTGGGAATGTTATATATTCCGGAGTATTATGTTCGCTCATGAAATATACTATATTCTAAAAAATATTTAAAGCCATTCATAAATATATAATATTGATGGATAAAAAAAATTTACTCTTATTTATTTGTACAGTATTGTCATTTTTCACTGTTTTTGCGGTCAATGCAGTTACCATTGTCATTCCCTCAATTGCAACTGAATTTCACATGAGCAATATTGTTCAAAACTGGGTAACTATCATTTTTTTACTTGTTGTGGCTGTACTGTCGGTTCCGGCAGGTCAGATTTCAGCAAAATACGGCCTCAAGAAAGTCACTATAATAAGCGTTGTTTTATTTATCATAATCTCCATTGCCAATGTGCTTGTAACATCACAGGAACAGTTTCTGGCTTGCAGATTGATTTTGGGAATTGCTCTGTCTTTCATTAATGTCACTTCAATGGCAATGATTGTGAATGCTTTCCCGCCTGAAGAGCGCGGAAAGGCATTGGGGATAAACATCACAGGCGTTTATGTGGGGCTGTCCCTGTCTCCGGTTATTGGTGGAATCTTGAATTATAATCTTGGATGGAGATCTGTAGTATTGTTCGGCGTTCCGTTCCTGTTTGTTATTCTGGCCCTGCTTTTAACAAGAATTGATGATGAGTGGAGTTCCTTTGAAAACCTTCCTCTGGATTTGAAAGGATCATTTGCCTATGGAATCGGAATGGTACTGTTCATGTATGGATTCACCATTCTAAACACTCAGCTTGGAGTAATATTGACAGTTCTTGGTGTAATGATTCTTTTAATATTTGCATGGATTGAGCTGAAACAGAAATATCCGGTATTTGACATCAGATTTTTCAAAAATCACAAGTTTTTGTCCGCCAATTTCGCATCACTGTGTGCATATCTGGCAACTTATGCCGTAACAACAATCCTAAATTATCACCTGCAATACATTAAAGGCTTTGATTCACAGACTGCGGGAATGATATTGCTTGTAGCACCATTATGTCAGGTGATTTTAGCTCCAATTGCCGGAAGATTGTCTGACAGGTTCGTGCCGCAGATCCTTGCAGCTATCGGAATGGCTTTAGGTACGTTATCATTATTCCTGTTTTCATTTTTGGACAGCGCAACATCAATTGAATTTTTATTCGTGGCAATGATACTCTATGGAATCGGTTTCGGATTGTTTTCACCACCGAATACGAATGTAATCATGGGTTCCGTTCCGCCGAAGGACACATCAGTCGCTTCAGCAGCTGTTGCAACAATGCGTACGGTTGGCCAGGCAATGAGTATGGGAATACTGACATTGGTGTTTGCATTTGTAATGGGTGACGTTCCTATTATTCAGCAGTATTATCCTCTATTGATTCAAAGCTGTCAGATAACATGCATTATCTGTGTGGTATTGTGCATAGCTTCCGTTTTTGCTTCATTTGTTGGAATCAAATCTGATAGCTAGTTTAATTCATTGAGCAAATCAAATATCTCTTTAGATTTCATATGGCATCTATTAAATGTATGTTTTATATTTTTGGGATTTTTAGAATCATAATCCACCATATTGCGATATTTTCTTAATACATTAAGGTTTTGAGCTATTTTTGCACCAGCATTATTTCTATTTAAGTTGGGGTGCTTTTTAAATATGGATCTGGTTTCTTGGTGAACTCTGCCTGAAGTTGATTTCATGATTTTTTCATTGAAAGGATTTAAAAATATATTGTTTTCCAAAATGAAATCTCTAGACTCTAGAAAAGATGAATAATAGTATCTGCCAATTCCAGTTCTTAATTTTGCATTGTCTTCTTCATCACTGTAGCTATTGGCAAGTTCATAATATTCATACCAATCGAAATTATTGCTATTCATATTGTTCCACCAAAATTATGTACTCAATTGTTGTTTTAGGATATTTGTCAATTAACATGTCACAAAGCAAATCCTCTTTTTGAAGTAATTGGTCGGATTCCAAATCGGAGTAAATTACTATTTCAAGAATTTTTTCATTTGGATCGGTTTCCTTCATGAAATCAATAGAAAGTTTTCTGTATGGCAATTCCTTTGATAGGATTTCAGGCAAATTCAGGATTATTTTTTCCATTTCTTTGTCGCTGATAATGAATTCATTAATTTCATCAAAATTATTTGATGGAAATTTAAAATGATTTTTTAGAGATTCGTCAGGTGAAATGTTTTCCTTTTGCATGTTTTCTAGTCCGGTATATGTATTCTCCTGTGGAATTTGCATTTCCAATCTTTGCGGGTAATTTCGGTGCATGGTTTTATCCTCCAGAATTTTTTTTAAATTCAATTTATCCTTTGTTTTAATCATTATTTAAAGTTTTACATCTTAATTGAGGTCAATTTTTCTATATTGATATAAAATTTTAATTATATTTAAAATAAAAGCTTTTACGGTCGAATCAATATTGCATTGAATCTGTAATTTTTTTAAAATCAACGTTGAAGTTCAAACAAAGATATTTTTCTAATTAATGGATTTGTTGTCCCAATATATAAAATACGCAGTTTAAAATGAGAACAATTTTTAAAACTCGTACAATTTTATGGCAACGTCTTTTAAATTGCTTTAAATTCATAAAATTGCTCTTACTTCGTAAAATTATCTTTAAATTAAATAAAATAATTTATACTGTTGACTGAAATATATTTGAATAATCAAACTCTTGATCCATGGAGGTGATATTATTTTAGGTAGAATAATATTGCCAATAGTAGGATTTAAAACAGATGTTTTAATGAATGCTCTCTTTGGCAAAACCACTAATTCAACAGGAGGAATCCTTATGGGTATCCGAGAGAAATTTTGGATTGGAGTGCTCATACACACCACATTTCATGGTGTCTTGCATTCTACCTCATATGGGTTATATATTAAGTTAGCATGAGGCCATAGGATTTCACCTTTAAATTGTAGAAAATAATCAAATATTATGATGATTGTTTATCAATGGCCTTAAACAGCCATATTTGGGTTTGTTTATTCATAATCGACACTTTCTACAATTTATAAATTAAAATTAATAAAGTTTATATATCAATTGTTTCATATCATATCATAGAGTTTAAAATCCACTCTTTGGATACAATTAAATTCTAACGAATTAGTGGTTTAATTCAATGTCTATCTACCTAAACATGTGTAAACATGTTATAGACATTGAAATAACTAATCACCAGTCTTCAAGATTCATGTCATTATTCAAACTATTTTTTCCAAAACACATCTATTTTTGATATTGATATATTGCTTCTTAATGTAATTTCTATTCTGAAATCATGTGCTTAAGTTGGGCATAGTCATCATGATAATTTTAGATGTACCTTTAAAATGAGAGCAATTTTTTAAAATTCGCACAATTTTTTCTTTAAAAATAGTTTAATAAGTTAAAATAAAAAAAGAAGTTGAAAGATAAGTTCTATCTTTCTTCAATGGTCACTTTGTTCATGACGTCTCCTTGTTGGATTGCATTGACAACGTCCTGACCTTTAATTACCTGACCGAATACGGTGTGAACACCGTCTAAATGTGGTTGTGGGGAGTGAGTAATGAAGAATTGGCTTCCACCAGTGTCTTTACCTGCGTGTGCCATTGATAATGCTCCGGTTCCGTGTCTGTGTGGGTTTCCTTCAGTTTCACATTTGATGGTGTAACCAGGTCCTCCGGTACCGTTACCTTTAGGACATCCTCCTTGAATTACAAAGTTTGGGATTACTCTGTGGAAAGTTAATCCATCATAAAATCCTTCGTTTGCTAATTTTTCAAAGTTGGCTACAGTGCCTGGAGCTTCATTCGGGAATAATTCCAATTCAATATTTCCTTTATCAGTTTCGATTATAGCGACTTTCATTTTATCACCTATTTTTAAATAATATTAATATTATAAATATTAATGATTAAATAGTTTATGGAGGCATTATATGAATACTCGGGAATTAATAAAAATAGAAGATGATTATTTCATAAACACTTTCACAAGACAGCCTATCGTACTGGACCACGGTGAAGGTGTAAAGGTAACTGACATTGATGGAAACGAATACTTGGACATGTTTGCAGGTATTGCCGTAAATGCTTTAGGCCATAATCATCCTAAACTCGTAAAAGCAATACAGGAACAAGCAGAAAAACTAATTCACATTTCAAGTATCTATTACAATGAACCTGCATTAATCTATGCAAAAAAATTGATTGAAATGACAAGCTTTGACAGAATCTTTTATGCAAACAGTGGTGCTGAAGCAAATGAAGGAGCTATCAAACTTGCAGTGAAATACACCGGAAAAAGCGAAGTCATATCAACTGTCGAATCATTCCACGGAAGAACAGTCGTGACACTTGCTGCAACCGGACATGAACATTATCACGAACCTTTCAAGGCAATACTTCCTAAAGGTTTCATAAATGTTCCATACAATGATATTGAAGCAATTAAAGAAGCAATAACCGAAAATACTGCAGCAATCATTGTCGAACCTATTCAGGGTGAAGGTGGAGTTAACGTCCCTGATATCGAATACCTCAAGGAAATAGAAAAAATCTGTCATGAAAATGACATTGTTTTCATTGTAGATGAAGTTCAGACAGGTTTTGGAAGATGCGGAACACTGTTTGCACATGAACTCTTTGACGTAAAACCTGACATCATGACAATGGCTAAAGGTATCGGTGGAGGAGTTCCAATGGGTGGAATCCTTGCAACAGAAAAGGTTGCCGGAGCATTTGTCCCTGGAGATCACGGAACCACTTTCGGTGGGGGACCTCTTGTCTGTGCTGCAGCAAATGCTGTTTTGGACACAATCGTTGATGAAAATATCCTTGACAATGTCAATGAGGTTGGAGACTACTTCATTTCAGAGCTTAAGAAATTGGACAAGGATGTAATAGCTGAAGTAAGAGGAAAAGGTCTTATGGTTGGTCTTGAACTCACCAAACCTGGGGCTGAATATGTGGACAAACTTCGAGAAGCAGGATTTTTAATCAATTGTACTGCGGATAAGGTATTGAGATTCGTTCCACCACTTATAATTACAAAAGAAGAAGTCGACGAGTTTGTAAAAGCTTTAGATGAAATTTTATAAAAAATTAACAAGAGGTTTTGTTTATGGCAAGGCGGGTAGAATATTTATGCAATACTTGTGGATATACTTACACTTCCATAGATGAAATATTTTGGATTGATGAAACAGGTCAGGTTAACATAAAGCCGTTGGTAAAGTCAACATCTGCAGAAAGCTCAATCGCACCGGTCAAAGGATTTTTTGCTAAATATTATTGCTATGAATGTCAAAAATTCGTAAATAAATTCATAATATATAAAAAATCCTCTGAAATGGATGACGGTGAGATAATTCAGATGATTGAGGATTCCAGTGATGATTCAAAAATCATTCAGTTTGACGATGAGTTTCAAAGATGCATAGAATGCGGAAGCGAACTCGCTTCAAAGGCCGATTACTCATTTGCACTGGATACTGATGATGAATTCCACATTGGTGAAGACGATTATGACTTTTCTGCTGGCAATAAATTCAAATTTGCCGGAATCTATCATGGTTATTTCTGTTCAAACTGCAAAAAGCAAATCAACAAATTTGTAATAACTGAAAACAATGCAAATTTCACAGATTCTGAAATCACGGCCATTCTGAACGAGCATACCAATGACCTGACAATATTCATTCGCCGTGATTTTGATATTTGTCCTGATTGCGGTGAAGAGGTATACTACTTGAATCAGAATTCCACATGCCCGAAATGCAGAAAAGATAGTTTAACCGTCGTAGGTCATATGATGGTGGACTAAATCTTTCCTTTTCTTTTTTTCAATACTTTCTCAAGAGATGTAGAAATCTCCAATGTTTCAATCTTATCCAGATTGGCCCACATCCAGTCTGTGTGCTCTTCGCTTATTTTCACATCACCTGAAACATCATCAAGATACATTATCAGCTGCACGGTTCTTTTGTGCATGTAATCGTTTTGAACGGCTTCACAGAAGTCCCCCACTTCACAGTCAAGATTTGTTTCCTCCTTGATTTCTCGGATAAGGGCATCTGCAAAGTGCTCTGCCTTTTCAACTTTTCCTCCAGGAAGTTCCCACATCTCCGGGTCGGTTCTGCTTTTCGGATGTCTTTTTACAATCAATATTTCATCATCACTGTTTTTGATGATTCCCCTTACTGTTAGTCCATATGCCGGCTTCATTGTATCACTACATTATCTTTTCAAGGTACACATTAATAACTTGAACGGAAATTCCATTTCCTTGAAAAATTTTAAATAAAGCGAAATCCATAATTATAAACATAATGTAACTTTTTTAGGAGTTTTAATTATGGATTTAAATATAAAAGTTAACGACAAAAACCACCTTGATATCGGTGGAGCAGATGCAGTTGATATTGCAGAAGAATTCGGAACTCCAACCTTTGTGATTGATGAAAACAGGATAAGAGAAAACTATAAAAAATTTTATGGTGCATTTTCAAAATATTATCCTGACTTCAAGGTGTTCTATGCATGTAAAGCAAATACCAACATCGCTGTCATGAAAATTTTGGAAAGCGAAGGTTGCTGTATTGATGCAGTATCTCCTGGTGAAGTTCATATCTCCAAAATGGTAGGATTTTCCGGAGACAGAATTCTTTTCACAGGTAACAACATCACAAATGAAGAGCTAAAATATGTCCATGACGAAGGTGTTGTCCTAAACATCGATTCAGTTTCAGCATTGAAAAGATTAGCTAAAATGGTTGATCCTGAAGGATTAAAACTTTCATTCAGGGTAAACCCAATGGTAGGTGCAGGACATCACGAACACACCATTACCGGTGGTGTAATGAGTAAATTTGGTATAATGGACAATGAAGCTGTTGAAGTATACAAATTAGCTCAGGAATTAGGATTCAACCCAATCGGTATGCATTCCCACATCGGTTCTGGAATCTTGGACCCTGAACCATTCAAATTGGCTGTCGAATCTACTATGGACATTGCAGGACAAGTCCATGAAGAAACAGGAATCAACTTTGAATTCATCGATTTCGGTGGAGGTATAGGTGTTCCTTACACTCCTGATGAAAAACTTCTTGATTTGGATAAATTTGCAGAAGTCAATATAGGATTGTTCAAAGAAAAATTGGAAAAATACGGCATGGAAGAACCTACAATGTTTTTAGAACCTGGAAGATACCTTGTTGCTGATGCAGCAGTACTTCTTGTAACTGTAAACAGTGTAAAACAAAGCTACAGAAAGTTCATAGGTGTGGACGCAGGTTTCAATACACTTCAAAGACCTGCAATGTACGGTTCATATCACCATATTGTAGATGCAAGCAGAATGGATGCTCCTAACACCCAAGAGGTTGACGTTGCAGGTAACGTATGTGAATCAGGAGATCTCTTTGCACGTGACAGACCACTTCCAGACATAGAAGAGGGCGACATTTTAGGAATCATGAATGCAGGTGCATACGGATTCACAATGTCTTCAAATTATAATTCAAGACCACTTCCATCAGAAATACTCGTAACTGATGGTAAATGCGCAGTAATTCGTGAAAAACAAACCTATGAAGATTTATATGCTAAACAAAGCATTCCACCACACTTAAAATAAGTTGATACCATGGTAGATTTAAAAGGATTAAAATTTTCAAAAATGCACGGAATCGGGAATGACTTTCCTATAATTGATGAAAGCAAAGGCAAAGTAATACCTGAAGAAGATAAACCTGAAGCATGCAGATTATTATGCCACAGAAACTTTGGAGTTGGTGGGGATGGTGTATTATTTGTAGAACCATCTGATGTTGCTGATATTGGGTACAGAATGTTCAATCCAGATGGAAGCGAAGCTGAAATGTGTGGAAACGGAATAAGATGCTTTGCAGATTTCGTATACAGAAAAGGCATTTTAAAACAGGAAAAAATGACTGTTGAAACTCGTGCAGGAATTAAAACTATAGAAATTACATTGGAAAATGATGAACCTGCATTATTTAAAGTTGATATGGGTTTATCTACCTTTAAAACTCCTGAAATTCCAATGACTGCTGATGTTGATGAATTTTTGGACGGTGAATTGGAAGTTGTTGATACTACATTCAATGTTACTGCAATCAGTGTTGGAAATCCTCACGCAATAATCTTTGTTGATGATGTGGATGCCATTGACATCAACAAATACGGTCCTGCCATTGAAGCACATGAAGTTTTCCCTGAAAAGATCAATGTACACTTTGTTGAAGTCATTTCAAAAAATGAAGGTAAAATGATTACTTGGGAAAGAGGCGCTGGAGTTACCCTTGCATGCGGTACCGGTGCGACTTCCACAGCTATTTCCGGTTTCAAATTAGGCTTATTTGATGAAGATGTCTTGCTTCATTTGCCTGGTGGAGACTTAAAATTCAATATTTATGAAAAAGACGATGAGCTAGGAGCATTCATGAATGGTCCTGCTGAACTTGTCTTTGATGGAGAATTCTAATTCTCCTACATTCCTCTTTTTTTACGATATAGTCCTATTGCAATATCTGCAATGGCCAGTATGAAAATTAATATTGTCCATATTGTTATTTCTTTTCTGATTATTGCAAATGCGGCTCCTAAAGCCATCAATATGACACCAACATAAACTGATTTTTTCCATTCTTCCATTTTATCACCTGTATTATATTTTATAAGCATTAATTAATGTAATATCTTCGAAAAAGAAATGTTCTGAAGCAGCTATTTCGGCTATAAATCCCATTTCATCCAATCTTGCAAGAGTTTCATCATTGCCTGAAAGTGAAGACTGAATCATCTGGACAATTCCACCATCATTTAAATGATTCCCCACTTCATTTAAAAATAAGTCAATGACTTTTCTTCCATTTAATCCACCGTCGAAGGCATAATTTATTGTGTTGTCTAAAACTTCATCATCTTCGGTAGGTAGATATGGAGTATTGAATAGAATTACATCAAACTTTCTATTTTCCACAACTTCAAAGAGATTTCCCCATAGGATTTCAATGTTTTCAATTCCGTTTTCGGCGAAGTTCTTTCGGGCAAGCTCGCAGGCATCGAAATTGATGTCTGTCACTGTGATGTCATCGGTTAATCTTGAAGCGTACATTGCAACGATTCCCGAACCTGTTCCTATTTCCAAAACGCTCTGTCCTTTTTTGATTTCCAGATTGTCGGCCAAAAGGTAGCTGTCTTCTGCCGGAACATAAACATTGTCATCAGTATTTATAATAAAGTCAGGCATAACATCACTCATTAAAAATAGGATTCAATTTCTTTGATAAAAACAATATCTCTTCTGGAGTCAGCTCAACAACTCTTTTTGAGAGATATTCATTAAGTTCATCGTCTTCAATTGCATTCAACCTTTTTTTGAGAATCTTTTTGTCGATATTGCTTATTATGTGTCTTGAATCAATCAAAGCATTTTTGATTTTCTTGTTTCTGTGTTGAAATAGCGCTTTTGTAAAATTAGAGTATATCTTAAAGTCATCATCGGATATTCTGTTTTCCTTTGGAGTCAGCTTGACGACAGTCGAGTCAATTTTTGGTTTTGGAATGAAGCTTTCTGCACTGACGTTTGTCAGAGTTTCGACATTGCACTTGAAATATAACATTGCTGAAAGCCTTGAATAGTTTTTACTTCCGACTTCCCCGTTCATGCGATCGGCAAATTCCTTTTGATACATTAAAATGGCCAGATCAAAGTCGTATTCTAAAAATTTGAATGTGATGGGTGATGAGATTTGATAAGGTAGATTTGAAATGATTTTGTTGAATTTCGGAAAGTCAACTTTCAGTGCATCATCATTGATTAGCTCTACATTATCTATTTTTTCATCTTTAAGTCGTTTGGTTAGAATCTTGCAGATGTTTTCATCTTGCTCAATTGCAATTACTTTTTTGGCTTTTTTTGCAAGTTCAATTGTTAGTGTACCTATCCCGGTTCCTATTTCCAAAACAACATCGTTTTTATCAACATCCCCAAAGCCGATGATTTGATTTCTTTTGTTTTTGTCAATCAGATAGTTTTGGCCAAGATTTTTATTTAATGTTATCCCATGTTGATTCAAAATGTTTTTGGTTATTTTAGATAAGGATTGGGAGGTATCACTAGTCAATTTATCACTTAGTTTCTTGGTTTTCTCTGTGGTTTCCTCTGACCTCTTGGAGGTTGTGTGAAAAGATTATACTTATTTTTACCTCTTTTTGGTGTGGAGGTATCTAATTCTTGCTGTACTCTTTTTACAATCATTCCTGCAGGGTCTGCTAGAGTAGGGAGCCTTTGTGAAAAGTCTTCAAAGCTTTCAAAAGGTTTTTCTTCCCTTGCTTCAATAATTTCCCACATGTATTTTTTACCAATTCCAGGAATTAACTCTAATTTATGAAGTCTTGTACTTAATGCTTCAGCAGTATTAAAGAATTCAACATATTTGTCTTCTTGTGATTCAACAATGTCTCGAATAGCATATTCTAATTCTATTCTACTTGTTGCAGTTAAGTTTTCATAATCTAATTTTCCAAGAACTCTGTATATCTTATCTCTTTTGCCTTTTCCAATATACACGGTATCCTGTATTTCTAAATCTACTCCAGTCTTAGGAGCTAATTCTAGTAAAGTGAATTGTTCTGTACCAATAGCTTGAGCAATGGCTTTTCCACCAAATTTGGACATGTCGGATTTAACATATCCACGACTTAAATAGTCAAGTACAACAGCATGTTCCTCTTTTTTTACTGTTGACGCTTTGTTATTTTTGTTTTTATTCTCCATTTTATCACTTCACTATTGTTTTTTCATAATCAAAAAATTGACTAAAGATAATCTTAATATAAATTATTGTTTTTAAATGTAATAAACATATCTAAAAAAAGTTAGTAGTTTATTGAAAAATAAGTAGATAAATAAAAAAAGAGAAATAGTTTAAGAACTATTCCACAACATCATATTGTTCTAGGATTTCTAAAATTCCTTCCATTTCTTCTTTGGTAGGTTGATATGGTTCTTTAGCAAAAATTAATCTTAAATCTGCTAAATCTTCAGGAACTAAATCCACAATATGAACTATTGCCCTAGTTCTTAAGTTAGGTAATAATTCTTGAAGCTTTTCCATAATCTCTTCACTGTCTTCCACAGAATATCTTTTGAATCTTGAAAGATGGTTTAAGGTTAAGTTTTGTTCATAGTTTAATTCATTGTCCTGTGAGAAGTCTTCAAGAATTTCTTTTACTTTTGAGCTTGGTATTGCTTCACTATCAATTATTTCTTTTCCAATCATAAAAATCAGTTTTGTAATTTTAAGTGGTCTGGTCTTACGATTAAATCTTTAGCTTTGTTTCCATCTTTTAAGGATACGATGTAAGCTTTACCTTTTTGACCAGTGATTTTACCAGTTTTACCATGGAATCTAGGAGCTGGTTGTCCTTTTTGAATACTTGGGTTAATGGTAATGTGAACTAAGTCTCCTTCTTCGAATCTTTGGAGTCTGTTAGTAATCGGGTTAGTTCTGCCCGGTCTTTGTACTTTAGTCATTTTTTTTCTTGATCTACTTTTTAATCCTCTTGATCTTTGCATTTGAATAACCTCTTAATCAGTAGTCTGGGTATAAATCTATGTTATCAGCGACCTAGTATTAAAAAGCCCATAAATACTAGTAACATAGAATGTTAAAATAAAAATTATCATCCAGTGATATGATAATATTATATTTTTAGTTTAATCTTATTAATATACTTTTAGTTTTTCATATCCAATTTTTGAAAATTCAAAACTAAAATAAAAAAAGAGAGGAAAGTTTTTCCTCTTAAGCTTTAACTTTTAAAGTTGTTTTGATGGTGTTTCTATTGACGCTAAATTTTATTGGGTATGTCTTTCCCGCTTTGAGCTTGCTGATAAACTTTTTATTAAAGGTAAATATGGCGTTTCCATGTTTATTGGTTTTTATTGCATATGATTTACCATTTAATTTGAGCATTACCCATATGCGATCAATAGCAGTTTTGCCGTTTTTAACTGTTGCTTTTACAGTGAGCTTTTTAGCGGATTTTTTCACTGTGAATTTTTTTGTTTTAAGGTTTTGTTTTACCTTAACGGTCTTTTTGATAGTTTGGCCTTTGTAGGTAGCGGTTAGTTTGTATTTTCCAGGTGTTGCTGTGTCAGGTATTTTTAAGGAAATATAACCTTTGGCATTTGTTTTTAATTTGTAGTTTTTCTTGTTAAATTTGACTTTAACTACCTGATTTTTACCGACAGCCTTACCGTCATTTCCAATAATTTTTGCTTTAAACTTATGTCCGTCAAAGTAATACATTACAATGTTTTTAGCATCCCTGAACCTTGAAACAACTTTGATTTTGGTTTTCTTTACTTCTTTGGTTTTTGGATTTTTAACGGAAATTGCTTGTGTTTTGGTTAATTTTTTAAATTTAAGGGTTATGTATCCGTTTTTGTCAGTTGTATATGTTTTGGATTTACCATTAATTGAGACTTTAGCCTTGGTTTTTGCTAACGCTTTTCCAGCAGAATCCACTAATTTCACTTTATAATTATAGTTGCTTTTGTAGCCTCTTACAACATTTTTTGAAATTACTGTGTGCTTTATTTTGACATAGCTCACAATTTTTGTGTTGTTGAAAATAGTTGTAATTTTGTATCCTCCTGGTTTGGCGTTTATACTAAGCTTAGCCAATCCGTCAGCACCTGCTGTTCGGGTATATTTCTTTTTGTTGAATATGAAAGTAACCTTTTCGCCCGGGCTTACTTTTGCAGTAAATTGTTTTGTATTTTTATAATATTTCACCAAGTTTTTAGTGACTTTAATATCGTCAATTGTGTATGCTTTTACAATAGCTATTTGGTTAACGCTTTTAAGGTCTTGCCAGGTTTTTCCATTATTGGTACTTGCATAGCTTTTTCCGGATTCAACAGGAATTCTGGTTTTAGAAACAGCAAACATTTTATTAGAGAATCCTACTACAAATTTATCTCCTTTTTTGACTTGGATAAGACTATTCAGTTGGATTGTTTCATATCCTCCATATTTGCTATTGCCTTTTTGTGTATGCATTTCAATACCATTTACAATTATTATCACTTCATAGGCCATGCCTGCTTTTAAAAATTGGGTTCCCACAGCTGCAATCAATGTGTCTTCTGCAGCGACAAATTCATTGAAATACGCTGAGACCTCATTATGATAATAATTTTCTCCACCGATATCATGCTGATAAATCCTATCGTAGGACTCGTTGGTAATAACGTAGGCAATGCTGGTAGCATCTTTTCCCATGGAAGTGTCGTAATAGGAAAGATAGAAATATCCTCCGTCTCCCCAGTCGCTTCCCCAACTGTTTTTAACTATCCATGCACCATCGCCAGGTGGTGTGATAAGGAAGTTGTGTTTGGAATAATTGTCATCCCATCCGACAATACAGACTCTGTGGTCTGTTGAATTTTTGCCGTTATAAAATTGTGCATTTGTAACAGGATTATAGTATATTGATTCATTAAAGTCTGCATAATGGTTAACCGCTACAGCTCCATATTTTACTAGAGCGGTTTTAATTGCTTTTTCACGGTCTCCAGGTTTTTTACTGTCAGGAATAATAACAACATTTTGAATGTGAAGGTCATCGGAAGTTGTTGACACTGGGGAAATTTTACTAAGTTCATCATACTCCTCATATTTATCAGGGAAAATTCCTAACCAATTGACCAGATAAGACCAGCCTACAAATTCACTTGCGCCTTCAGTTGTGCCTTTTTTTCCATATTCCGAATATTGAAGCCCGATATTTACACCATTATTTACGGATAATGAATATGTTTTGTTTGTATATCTGAGTAATGCAGATTCTAGGGCTGCAAAATTACCGAATTCCCAACATGAACCCATAAATCCTTGGTTTTTAACAGGTGTGACCCAACCGTAATCTCTTAAATCATATTTCTCTGCTCCTATTTCACCAGTAGTGTTGTCGACTATTTTAAAAGGTTCTGCTGTATTTCTGAAATTGTAAAAGTTATTTTTATTGTTGAATGATCTGACGTCATTGAAGTAACTGTTTTTTGTATTTGATTTTATTTTTCCATATACTGTGTATATGCTTGTGACATTGGAAGGATTGTTGAATGCATTGTTTTGTAAAGATAAAGTGGTATCGTATGCATAGAGTGTAGAAACGGTTGATCCAAGGTTGTCTCGGAAAACATTGTTTTTAATAGTTACGGTTCCCATATCAAAATAACATGCTCCTCCGTAGGATACTTTATCTAATAAACTGTTGGACCTGAATAGTGAGGTTGAAATGCCTACATTAGCATAACTTGTATAGATTGCACCACCATCGTATTCCGCTGTATTGTAAGTGAAATTTGTATCGGTAATTCTTAATTTTCCACCTAGCTGAAGGATGGCTCCTCCAAATCCAGAGTAACAATTATTAAATTTGGTGTTTTTAATTGTAACTAGTGCATTTTTGATATCATTTTCGTCTGCGGGGATATCTATAAAAATAGCACCACCATTATTGGTACTGGATATATTGTCAAATTCACAGTCAGATATTGTTAATTTATTACTTTTTTTAAAACAAATTGCTCCTGCAGTTCTATTTGCAAGCAGGTTTTTGAATTTTGATTTGGAAATTGTTACATTGGAATATTCCTCAGCAAATATTGCAGTTGAATATTTGGAAGTTGTATTCAAAAAGTTGGAATTTGATATTTTTGCTATTGCGTTATATATGTAAATTTGACCTTTAATTGTTTTATTGGAGCTACTGATGAATGTGCACTTGTTAATGTTCAAGTCACTTCCATAAGATGTTATTGAAGCACCTTCTTCTCCGATGTTGTCAATGAAGTTACAATTTTTAATATCTGCTTTGTATCCCTTAACAAAAACGGCTCCGACTTTAATATCGTCAACGGTTCCATTACTATTACAATTTATAAAAGTTACATTATCTAATATTAAATTGGAATAACTTACGATTGCTGAACCTGAATCACATAATCCGTTTTTAATAATTAAATTCTTTATTGTAAATGTTCCTTTACCGGAAAAATTAAATGCTTTTGCCTGATTGTCACAGTCAATTACATGATTATTACCGTTGATTTCAAAGCTATATTTATTTATATTAATTCCTTTATCATAATTCACATCGGTTGTCTTGTTGAACTTGTAATCTGTATCTAGATCTAGTTTTGACTCTGATATACCTACATCAGCCCATAAATCTAGAAACGTACTGCTTTTTACATTATCTTCCTTTAAAACATTCTCTGCCGTGTTGTCAGTGTCGTTCAAATCAGCTGCCGATATTGCAGAGATTGAAATCAATAAAACAAACAACATGAGAGTGAATGCTACGACTTTGTTTGATTTCATAATACTCTCATCCATTATATTTACAATTGTTATATATAACAGATTAAAATATTTAAATCATTCAGTTTTGATGTGGAAATTGTTAGGTATATATGCTGATGGTTCAGTGATTAAAAAAAATAAGGTGGAAAAGATAACTAAATTTAGTTATCTTCAAATCTTCTTCTGTCAATTAACTCTTGACGTTTACCTGGGTTCCATCCACCGGAAGCGGATTTTGCACGGCCTACTTGTTGTACGTATCCGGTAATTCTGTCATACCATTCTACGTCTTCACTTTCGCCGCAGGTAGGACAAGTGGTATTTAATCCTTTCATTAAGGTTTTACATTTTAAACAGAAGCTTAATGCGGAACTGTAAGCCCAGAATCCGATATCGGATTTTCTTGCAATTTTGTCGGTTAAGCTCATTAATGAATCAGGGTCTGAGTAGGATTCTCCCATGAATGCATGGAAGATGTGTCCACCTGGAGTTAAGCTGTGGTACTGCTCTTCAATCTTGATTTTTTCAATTAATGATGCGCCGGTGTCTACTGGTACATGGGAAGAGTTGGTGTAGTAGTTAGCGTTTCCTTCACCTTGTACAATAGCCTGATCGCCAAATTGTTTTTTATCAAGAGTTGCGAATCTGTATGCGGTTGATTCTGCAGGAGTTTGGAGAACACTCCATCTGAGTCCAGTTTCTTCCTGTAATTTTTTAGCCCTGTCATTGACGTATTCGAGACATTTTACACCAAACTTGTTTGCATCTGGGTTTTCAATGCCTTCTCCGAATAAGGATAATAACATTTCGTTAAGTCCAACGAAACCGAAGGATAATGTTGAGTTTTGGATTCTGTAGTAGGAATCTTCAGCTACTTGCTGTTTTAAGAATGGTAATATGTGGAAATCGTTTAAACATTTTAATCCTTGTTCTCTTCTAAGCATTAATGTTTCAGTTGCTAGGTCCATGTATTCGTCTAGGTATTCAAATACTTGGGTTTCATCTTTGGATTGGTATCCGATTCTTGGGAAGTTTAAGGTTACGTATGCGAGGTTACCTGTTCTTAAACAGTCTTGATCCCAGTCACCAGTCCAGGTATCTTGTAAACAGGTTCTGCAACCCATGTAGTTTGCCATTTTTCCTCTGTATTTAGGGAACATGTTTACAAAGTAGGATGAACCGTATTTTGCAGATAATTCATGTACCAAACGGATGTCATCATCATATTCGCTGGTCATTGTTTCAGGTCTTAAGGTGTAAATTGTATTTGGGAATAAATGAGGTTTGCCTTCATTGTCTCCAGCGAGTAAGGTTTCAGTAAATGCTCTTTGGATTAATCTGGTTTCTTCTTCAAAGTCAGCATAGGTTCCGACTACTTGACCTTTAGGTCCGTATGCGGTTTCATCTTTTAGGAAATCAGGAACACCGAATTCCAATGCCATACTTGTAAATGGAACTTGTGAACCTCTTGCAGCGTAAGCCATGTTTAGGTTGTAAACGAGCATTTGAACTGCTTGTTTGATTTCATCGTATGTTCTTCCTCTTGCAAATGGTGCTACAAATACGTTCCAAAGGGACATTCCTTGTCCTCCGGACATGTTTTGTTGTGCTGCAAGCATGATTTCACCAGTGTGGTTCATTAAGGTTTCCATGTGGTTAGGTGCGCCTGCAATGGAGGTGTGGTCACCAGTACCGTCAACTTTAAGTCCGTATTTGATGAATGTTCTGATGTCGTGTTGCATACAGTTTAGAGGTCTTCCTGCGAAGAATTCCAAATCGTGAATGTGGATGTCACCTGCCATGTGTGCATCTGCCAAGTGTGCTGGTAACATTTTTAATAATGCGTATTGTTTTAAAGCTTCGTCTGCTACGTGTTTGTGAATACTTTCAGGGTTGTGAATCATGTTTGCATTATCTCTGTTACCGTTTTCGATTAAAGAGGTAATGTTGTATACAGGAATACCTAAACGGGTGTAACGGCTTCTTAAGTCTTCCAATCCGTATTCGATTAATTTTGTGTTAACCATTTCCCTGATCATTGGAGCGGTCAAGTATTCGACGTTTAATTTCTTGAGTTCTTTCCAGGTTTCAGTAGCGATTTCAAAAGCGGTTTCTTGGCTAGCACCGGTTTCTTCAATTAAAGTGTTTGCAATTTTTGATAAATCGAATGCTTCGATTGTATCTCTTGATGTACGAACTTTTAATTGGGTGCTTGCTAAGTATTTGTTTGCAATTTCTGTGTCGATGTCTTCAAGACATTCGTAAACGATTTTTTTGATTTCTTTGGTTGTAATTCCATCATATAATTGGGATACAACGGTTGCTACAATCTTATCAGATTCAAAAAAAGGAGTTTCAACCATTACTAAAGATTTTACTAATTTTTCGTAGCTGAATCTCTCTTTTATACCATTATTTTTCTCTACGTTTATTTTAACGGATTCATTTAAATTATTTCCGATTTCTGAACTTCTTTCCATATATTATCCACCTTATTCATTCTATATTAATTAATATTGAATTTAATTGTATAATTATTGTTCGTATTAATACGAACATAGTTACACTTAATTCATTTATCTTTTTTAGTATATATATTGTTCGTCTTGATACGAACAATGTTTGTGCTCTCTGAAATTTACTATATTATTAATATTAAAAATATGATGTCCGAGAGCACATGAAAAGTAATCATGATTTAGAAGAAAATGTCCAATGAACTCTGCTTGGACTTGTCACTTTCAAAAAGCGAGTTGATACCAAATTCCTGAATCTCCAATCTCTGTTCAAGATAATGTGAAACGGGGTATCTGTTAACCAAATCCCTTGAGATTTCAAGGTACTTTGTAACCGATCCTTTTGAAACGGACAATATCAGATTGCCTCCACATTTGCATTTTCCGGTAAGGGGCATTCTTCTATACTTTGCTCCGCATTTGGTGCATCTGACCTTCTGCTTGGAAAATGCCCTTGAGTTACCCATAATGTCCGGCAGGAAATGGGAAGATAAAACCTTTTCAACAACTCCCCTTTGATCCACTGCCCTAATCTTTTCGGCAAGGGTGATTTGAGCCTCTACCTTTTCTCTCATTGAAGGCAGTCTCTTGTAAAGACACACTGTAGGACCTGCATGAATGCTTGAGGTGTGGTGTGAAAACATAAGTCCTTCATATTGCTGTGGTGTTCCCAAATGCATCTCCACATTGTCAATGTATTCCAGAACGTCAGCCGGCTTGTGAGGGGTATAGGTTTCCTCATAGAATTCAACAGGGAACCTTTCGAAAATGTCCAGGTTGTGGGATTCGTCGTCTATCTCCTCAGGATCAATTCTTGAAGATAAAACCAATGGAGCATCCATACTTCCACCTCTGGTATTCGGAAGGTATGTCTTTGAAAAGTTAATCAGGGCATCCAAAAGAAGCATTACAGCATCTTCGTCACTGTCACAGTTTCTACGTTTTGCAGAATGGAAATACGGGTGGGCATAACATCCGAGCGCCTTTGTAAATCCGACGATTCTTCCAAGAACTCCTGCTGATGTGTGCGGCGCAAGGCCTGCAACCAAATGCCCAATCAAATCGCTTCTTTCCTTGACATTGTAAAACGGCTCCATATCATAGTAGCGTACAAGTTCATCGTCAATGAACTGGGCGGTTCTGAGAAGATACTCTCCACAGTTGTCTGAAATAACGATGTCCTGAACCCTGAGTTCAATGATTTGGTCTTCACTTTCAATAGGATTTCCATAACAGTCCTTTTCATAGCCCATTTCCAAAAGCTTTTCAACTGTAACTCCAATTTCTTTCGGAACGAAATGGGTTAGGGGCAGGTCAGTTGAATCGTGACGAATTGTTCCGTCCTTGAATGTAAACACTTCATTTTTAGCTCTCAATATTCCCTTTTCAAGAGGTTCGGGCAGCTTTGCCTCTGAAATCATTCCGACAACACCTTTAACCTCATCAACCCTTCTGACCTTAACGTTGTCTGAAGCTTTTTTGAGCATGCTTGCAAGAGGAATGCTCTTTTGGCTAGGCTTTCTCATTTCGGTCGGATGGCCACATTCCGGACATAATGAATTGTATGAGCTTACTCCACATTCCGGATTGGTACATTTTCTTCTTGACAGTTCAATTTTGATGTTTCCCTTCTTGGCTGCGGTAGCTATCAGTCTTCTGGAGCCTCCATAATTACCGATAGGAAAGAGCCCATGCGGTGCAGGTTTCATCAGTCTTTCCTTGGATTTTTCAGGCCTACCTACACGGGTTCCAATATATGCTGGAGCCTTGTTCTTGATTTCAACAGGGGAAATCTCATTCAATGCCTCAATTGTGGTTGTCTTTTCAGGCAGTTTTTTGGACAGTGTAATTACCAGAGCGTATGAATGATCCTTGTCGATAATGATTTTATCGTCACGTACAATATGGGGAACACCGATTATTTCCAGTGTTCTTTTCTGATAGGACAAATCCAATTCAAGCTCCTCATTGATCTTGTAGGTTGATTTGGCCTGATTTATCAAGTCAATCAATGAATTCAAATCTGCGATTGTAACGTCATTATAACAATAAGTGTATTTTGGGTGAAGCGGGATGTCATAGTCCTTGGAGAGTGTGAACGCTTCGATTGCGGTAAGATATTCATACTCGAGCTTGTGCATATCAAGGTCGTTGTTGTCTGCATCGAAGTTTTCGCTTCTAGTGAGCAGCTGTATCCACCACTCTTCACACCATCCGGACGGATACAAAGGCTGGTTGTTTCTTAAAAATTCTCCGAACGCAACGAGCATATCTCCTAAAAAGAGTATTTCAACTACGTCCTTTTTAAGCTCTCGGGCTTGTTTGATGCTGTCGATTGCCACGACATCGCCGTTTTTAAGCTTGACTATAGGTCCTTCAATGGAATCGACCGGAACGACACAGTTACCTTTTCCGGGATACTCGATTTTGAGTTGTGTTCCAACAGCCAAAAATTCAAGCAGAGCCATTGTTGCCGGATGAACTCCCATTGTTGCAAGGCCTGTATTTCTGCTTCTTCCATATCTGAGTCTGAATCCTCCCTTCTCTGAAGGATATCCTAAAATAGGCCTTCCGCCAATAATATCCTGGATGTATTTAGGTTCACTGACAATATCTGAATCGTCTCCGTCATCTCCTCCGGAATCGTCTTTTTTAGGTTTGGAATATTCGGTAAGCCATTCCCAGTTAAGGCCCAATTTATTGGAGATTTTATGAATCTTTTTTGATTTCTGGATAACTCCCTCAACCATCGCAAGAAGTGCTCCTCCACGAATGTTGTTGGTTTCTACACGTTCCAAATCCCTGTGTGACACTTCAACCTGGTCGGTCTGCTCTCCTGTTACTTCAACCGGAATGTTGTTTGCAGCGAATCTCACTTCTTCTGGTGTTGGTGAGTATTGAAGGTTTGTAACTTCGGATTCGTAAAGCTCGACCTCTTCTACGTATCTTTCGATTTCATCGTCTATCGGCTTGAACCTGTCGATGTTGATTGCCTGTCTGATTTTATCTCCTAAAAGAACTGCAAGTGCTGCAGCTGTACCTCCGGCACTTCTGATAGGGCCTGCAAAATAAACTCCAATGTATTTTGTTCCGTCAAAATTGTCCTTGATTTTAACATCGGAAATACCTTCCAGAGGTGCTGCAACCACTCCTTCTGTAAGGATAGCCAGCGCAGTCCTGAGACCCTGATCTGACCTTTGCTCTTCGTTCCATTCAGCCTTTTCGCCGGTGAGCGTAAATTTGCCTGATGCAATTTCAGCGGCAATTTCAAAGGCAACGGATTCCCTGTCCATATCTTTTTCCAATTCCTTGATACGATTTGCAACCCCTTCCGGACCAACAAGCCCTTCGACTCTTTCTGCTAAATCCTTTGCAAGAGGCACTTCAGTTTTTGTTTCAACATCTAAACCTTTTGACCTAGCCTCATTAGCTATATCGTATAGGTGATGGGTATCAGCTTCTAATCTGTCAAAATAATCCATTTTATCGCCACAAATTATTAAAATTAATTCAGTATATAATTATTGATTTTCATAATATTAATAATATTTGCAAGTGTGAAAATGTGGCTTGGAATTTTGACAATCTTTAAATATGGTGTTAAAGAAAAATTTAATTTTAGTATACTGGTGGTCGAATTTTGTTTTTATTGCTATTTTGGTGATATAAATGTCTGATAAAAAACCTGTTAATGCTATGTATGGCACTAAAATGAGTTTAAATCTTGATAAAATTAAAAATAAATCTAATGATGAAGTGGTTGAAGAGACTCCTGCTGTTGAACAAGTTGAAGAGCCAGTTGTAGAAGCTCCAGTTGAAGAGACTCCTGTTTTGGAAGAAGAGGAAGTTGAGGAAATTGAAGAGGCTCCTGAAGAAGTTGAAGATCCAGTTGAAGAGGCTCCTGTTTTGGAAGAAGAGGAAGTTGAAGAGGTTGTTGAAAAAACACCTGCTCCTAAAAAAGAAGATAAGGGTGTAGAAGAATCTGTTGAAACCTCTGTTGATTACAATGTAGTTTCCAAATTGAAAAAAGAGCTTTCTGAGAAAAATGAAAAACTTTCAAATCAATCAAATGAGCTTAATTACTTAACTAATAAAGTCATTCCAAGACTCAAAAAGGAAAATTCCGAATTGAAAAGCGTTAAGATTGAATTGACTGATGCTTTGGAAAAAAGTACAAGGAAATACTTCGACCAATTGGATATCAATGAGGATTTAAGTAATGAGATAGGAAAACTCGGTGCAGACGGTGCAGTCAATAAAGTAAGGGCTGATAAATTAGAAGCAGAATTGGAAACAATCAAATCCGATTACGAATCTAAAATTTCAGATTTAAAAGACGAATTGAATTCTAAAGATATTCATGAAGTTGACAAACTCAAAGAACAAAATAAAACTTTAAAACAAAGAATTGAAGATTTGAACAATGATATTGACTCATTGAAAGATGAAAACAATGGTCTCAATTCTGAAATTGCCGAGTTAAGAAAAGACCTAATTGAAATCGGTAATTATAAAGAAGAAGTGGATAAACAAAACAAGGATGCCATTTCCAAATATAAGGAAGAAATTTCTTCACTTAAAACTCAATTGAAAGTTAAGGAAAGTAGCTACGATAAGTTATCCAATGAAAACAACAAAACAATTACTGATTTAAGAAAACAAGTTAAAAAACTTGAAGAACAATTGGAAAAAGAATCCAACAAAGGATTATTCAATAGATTCAAATAGATGATTGATTTCATCTATTAACTTATTTTTTTTATGAAAACTGATGCTTATTTTATGGATGAAGCCATTAAAGAGGCTGAAAAATCTTTGGCTGAAGGTGGAATTCCAATCGGTGCCGTTCTTGTCAAGGACGGGCAAATCATTTCAAGAGGCCATAACAGGCTGATTCAAAACGATTCTGTATTATTGCATGCCGAAATGGATGCAATTGAAAATGCAGGGCGTCTTGATTATGATGATTACGTGAAATGCACACTGTATACCACTCTTTCGCCATGTCCGATGTGCTCTGGGGCGGTGATTTTATATAATATTCCTCGTGTAGTAATCGGTGAAAACACCACTCTTATGGGCGCTGAAGGATTGCTTGAATGCAATTGCGTTGAAGTGGTTGTCCTGAATGATATGAGATGTAGGGATCTCTTCTTGAGATTTGCATGCAACAATCCGGGCGTTTGGGAAGACGAGCTTGCAAAGGTAGGAAACACTACGGAGGTTAAAGATGGAAATAATAGTGACTGACGAGCGTGATGAACGCTTTGTTGAATTTTGCCGGTCATTCGGCTGTGTGGTCGATGACCCTCAGGTAGTTCTGCTTTTAAACAGATTCGGCAAGGTTGTGGGATGCGCCAGCTTCAAGGTTTATGATTCCGATTCCTGTGAAATCACTACGTTGTTTTTAAATTCCTATGACGACAGGGAAAAGATTGCCTACAAGCTGATAAGACAGCTTGAAAAGATTGCCATGGATTATGAATTCAAAAGTGTTGTCGTCAGCTTCGATTCAAGGGAAGACATTCTGGTTGAAATATTTGAAAAACTTGATTATCAATTTGTCGATGAGCTTTTGGCGAAAAAAGAGTTCAAGAGTTTGATTTAATAACTGATTTTCTAAAATGCTTATTCAAATGTCTTGAATTCATACTTTTTTTTTTAAAAAATTAATCCTTTTATAAAGCAATATTTCATCTTAAAAACAACATAATTGATTTCTCCTTTAAATTGTGGGAATCTTCAAATATTACGATGATTGTTTTATAATGGCCTATTGGCTATATTTGAGTTTGTTTATTGTGGGAAAAATAGTCTTGGAGTGTAAATTCAAAAATGTTGTCATTAGCTTTGATTTAGGGGAAGATAGTTCGGTGAAAATTATCCTTATGGAATTTAAATAAGGAAGTAAAAAAAATAGAGAAATGAGTCAAAAAATTATTTAAAAAGAAATTTTTGCTAAAAAAATAAATTTAAAAAAGATTAAGCTTCTTTTCTTAATCTTTTTACAACAAAGTCCTTATCCAAGCTTAATAAAAATGAGGCAGCTCTTGGACCTTGTTTTTGACCGAGAATCATTTTATAAATTGCCTGGAAACCTTTTTGAGGTTTTAATCCTTGACCTTCAAGGATTTCATACATCGCATCGTGCAATTCGGCTGCATCACTGAATTCAGTATTTTCCATCAAATCAGCCAGTTCAGCCAGGAATTTGTCCTGTTCTTCGGTCAATGGCAATTTAGGCACGCTTTTTTCCTGAACCTGGAATTTCACGAATTTAGGTGCGTAATTGTCCAGCCAGTATATTACATTGTCGACCCTTTCCCTGTACTGGGCCATTTCTGTTTCGGTCAAATCACCAAATTCCTTATCTTCAAAGCTTTTGGTCAGTTGGGAGTTCCTTTTAAGGATCTCAAATATCTTTTCAAGGTTATCTCCTGCAATCTGATAAGCGTTAACAAGGAATCTGAACGGCGGTCTGAAAGGCAAAGGCGCATCAGGATTCATCTGAACTATTTCATAGATTTCCTTGAATTTTCTTTCCTCTTTTTCGGATGGAGCTTCCACTTCATCGTAGAACACTTTTTCAACTGTATCGAAACTGTCAATGAAGTCTAAAAACGGCATTTTAGGTGAGAAATCCTTTGCTTTCATAGGTTTTGACCTGAAGAGATAATAGTGAAGACTTTCTGCAGGTCCTATTTTCAGCCATTCCTCAGGTGCAAAGAAAACACCGTGTGATTTACTCATAGCTTCTCCGTCAAGGGTAATCCATTCGTATGGCACTGGATATGGTGCAGGATAGTCGAAAATTTCTTCTGAAATGACGCTGCTTACATCATATGACCCTCCGCTTGCGGCATGGTCTTTTCCAAAGGGCTCGCAGGTAACTCCCAATATTTTCCATCTTGCAGCCCATTCGACTCTCCATGTTAACTTTCCGTTTCCGGATTTGATGTCCATTTCACCGTCATGGCCGCATTCACATCTGTATTTTACAATGTCTCCATCAAAATCATAAGCTTCTGTGGTATTGACCCTTCCGCACTCTTCACAGATTGGATTATAAGGAAGCCAGTCATCAGCTAAAGGTTCCCTTCTGTATTCGTTGAATATCTCCTTGATTCTTTCCACATTTTCAAAGGCGGTTCTTATATAATCGTTATAGACTCCTGACTGATACATTTCAAAACCTGATTTCGCTTCCATTTCTATTCCATAATCATCTATTACTGAAAGCAAAGGTTTTTCGAAGTGCTCTACAAAGTTTGCACAGCATCCGTCAGGACATGGAATGGTTGAGTATGGCATTCCAAGGTATTTGTCATAATCTTCAGGCAATGGATAAGGGACTTTTCTGAGCGGATCGTGGTCATCAGCAATCCAGATGGTTTTAGCTTTCTTTCCTTTTTCCCTTAATTTTTTTCCAATTCCGTTAGCTATAAAAATGTCGCAAGAGTTTCCAATATGTATTGAACCTGAAATTGAGGTTCCACTTGCAATTACATGTTCTTCTACGTCTCTTTTAGCCAGTTCATCGGCTATGTTTTCAATCCAATGTGTCATATATTCACCGTAAATAAAAAAATTATCATTAAAATAAGTATACTAATAAGTCTTTGTTATTATTAATATAAAAAGATTAGTTTAATAAACCTTACCTAATAACATGTTAGGTAATTTTGATGAAGCATTGCCTTACCTTGATAAGGCAGCACAGATAGATGGAATAATTTGAGTTTAAAAAAAATAAAATCCTTAATAGAAGATGAACGGATGATTAGGATTATAAAAAAATGTTATTTAATGTCTTATTGTAGAAATAAATCCCTACAATATTCTCGCAGACATTAAATTCATTATATCCCTAGAGGTTTACTTGAAAGTAACTCTCTTGTTTTAATAATTTATGGAATGTCATATATAAATTTAATCTTATTTGAAAATGGCAATTAAACAGTGGTCATCTAAGGGAAAAACCTTCAAGAAAACAATAACATGTTTTCAAAAGACTATCATCGATAATTTTGATAATATTTAATTGCCTAAAGTAGAGGTGAAATGTGAGTCATTATCTTCAATCAACATTGAAAACATTAATATCTTTAATTATTGAAAAAATATTAAAACTATATGTTCCAATCATGAAAATAATTATCTCCATTAGTTTCACCTCCTTGGGATATAATGGGGGAACACCATAACAGATGCGAGAAAAAACTGTTACAATAAGAAAATAAATATTTGTTAATAATCATTAACATCATACTTATCTACCTCCCTAACATTAATTGAAGGCTTTTTAACTAGATATATATTGTTAAATAAATAATTTAAATCTTGTTGAACTCATTTAGTAAAATTGCAGTGATTATAACAATATATATGAAGTTTTCGGCAATATAAATCAAAATAATATTTGAAAATCAATATGATGAGGCCATTTAACAAAATTGTTCTAAATGTGAGAAATTGCTTGATGGTTAAAAAAATAAAAAAAGAAGTAAAATAGATATGATTATCTATTTAATGAGGTCGGAATCGGATTGGTCCAACCATTCGTTAACGATTTTTACTGCACAGAAGTTACCGCACATGGTACAGGTGTCTTCTTCTTCAGGAGGTCTTTGATCTCTTTTTGCACGTGCAGCTTCAGGGAACATTGCACAAGCATATTGTGCTTCCCAATCGAGAGTTTTTCTCGCTTCAGCCATTGCTAAATCCTGTGAACCGTCGATTTGGCCGGTTGCTAAGTCTCCAGCGTAAGCTCCGATTTTGGTAGCTATTACACCTTCCCTTACGTCATCTGGGTTAGGAAGAGCAAGGTGTTCTGCAGGAGTTACGTAACAGATGAAGTCTGCTCCGGCTTTTGCGGAAGATGCTGCACCGATTGCAGATACGATGTGGTCGTAACCTGGTGCTACATCACATACGATAGGACCTAACATGTAGAAAGGAGCGTTGGAACACATTTTCTTTTGAATCATTACATTTGTTGGAATTTCATTGATTGGAATGTGTCCTGGTCCTTCAATCATACATTGTACTCCGGCTTCACGGGATCTGTCGATTAATTCTCCTAAAATGATCAATTCTTGGATTTGAGCCCTGTCTGTTGAATCAGCAATGGATCCTGCTCTCATACCGTTAGCGAGTGAAAGAACAACGTCATGTTCTTTTGCGATTTCTAAAACGTAATCGAAGTTTTCGTATAATGGGTTTTCTTTTTCATTTTCAACAATCCATCCGGACATGAATGATCCTCCACGGGATACGAGTCCGGTTACACGGCCTTGCCTTTTGAGTCTGGTCAAGGTTTCAATATTGATACTACTGTGGATTGCCATAAAGTCAATACCATCTTTTGCTTGCTTTTCGATGGTGTTGAACAAATCATCTTCAGTCATGTAAACTACTGAGCCATCTCTTCTGATGCTTTCGATAGCTGCCTGATAAACCGGTACGGATCCTACAGGTAATGGGGACATGTCCAATACTCTGTTTCTTATTACATCCAAGTCTCCGCCGATACTTAATTCCATTAAACAGTCTGCACCGTTGTCGATTGCAATTTGTGCCTTTTCAACTTCTTCATCAAAGTTAACGATATCGGTTGAAGTACCTACGGTTGCATTTACTTTTGTTCTGAGTCCTGCACCGATACCTGCTGCATCTATATCTCTGTTTACGTTTCCTGGAATTACAATGGTTCCGTTAGCAACGGACCTTAAAATAAAATCTTCTGAAACACCTTCAATTTTTGCTACATGTTTCATTTCATCGGTTAATATACCTTTCTTTGCGTCACTGATTTGTGTCATTTAATCATCCCTCAATTAAGATTTATAACAGTCAAATTTAATTTAAAATATTCTCATACTAAGTTGATAGTCACTATTTTTAATTTAATACTATTTAAATTAATAGGATAATTCCTTAATTCTATTTGATTTGACTAATATAAAGTTTTTTTTAAAAAATAAGTTAAGTTTATTTTCTATACTGAAATTAAAGAATTATTGATAATAATAAAGTTCACTTTAAAAAAAGTAAAAGAATAGATTCAGTAAAATCCATTCATTCTTTCAAATGCATCATCGAAGCTAGGCATGTTGGTTTGACATCCTTGTTGCTCTACAATAAATGATGATACGGAAGATGCAAATTTGGCTGATTCTTCGAGTGATTCTCCATTCAAGAATCTTGATAAGAATCCTGCCCTATAGGAATCTCCAGCTCCAGTTGGGTCGACTGCTTCTCTGGTTATTGCATCAACTTTGATTTTATCTTCATTGGAGTAAATTTCACTGCCATTTGCTCCGCAGGTTTTAACGACGATTTTTGGACCTAATTGTCTGAGTCCATCGAGATCGGTTTCAAGAGCTTCCAAAATCCTTTCGATTTCATGATGATTTCCGAAAAGGATGGTGGTATTTTCAATTACATCTTTTAGTTTTTTGGTATCGTACATTCCCAAATCCTGTCCGGGGTCAAATGAAACAAGCAAATCTTCATTTTTTGCTTCTTCAGAACATTTCCAGTTGAAATCAGGGTCGCCTGTTGCAAGGTGTACTGCTTCAGCATTTTTTATTGCGGCAGTTGGTGCTTTGCTTTCTGCGAATTCACGTGCAGCCCCCCAATAGAAATAACTGATTTGATCTTCATTGTCGTCTGTTAGGACAAATGCGGTTGGGGTCGCTTCGCCAGGCACTATGATTAATGATTCTGTATCAATATCAAGGTTTTGCATATGCTCATAGTATTCGGTTTTTTTAAAGTCTCCGCCAACTGCAGATACTAATGATGTTTTTAATCCTAAGTTTGCTCCAACGCAAGCCACATTAGCAGCAGCCCCACCATTAAATGTTTTCATATTTGTTATGGGTGCTGAAAAGTTTGCTTTTGGAAATTCAGGTACTCTAATTATATAATCATGAGCAGAGTGACCAATTGCTAGTAAATCTCTGTTTTTCGCCATAATATCGCCTTTTAAATTTTCAATTTAATATTGGTTTTTATCATTATTTAATGTTTTGAAATATCACATATGCACATACATGATATTTCATAGGGTCATATGAGTGTACAATATTCTTTATTATAATATTATTATATTAGTTGTCTGTGAGCATGTGAAAAGTAATAATCATATTAATGTGAAACCCTGATTTTCAATGGCCTCTTGACCGTCATTAAGTATATATTCAATATATTCGTCTACTTCAGGTTTATCTTCGTTAACTTTGATTAAACTAATTACATGTCTTGTATCAAACTTCAAAATGTCATTTCCTTTGAAATAACTTGCATTTAAAAAGCTGTGAAGATTTTCGGAATTTCTAACCAATTTGAATGCATCAAACTGTGAATTGACAGTAGTTTTCAAATCATAGTCTATGTCATAATGCTCCAGACTGTTCCATGCAAGCCTCTGGGCTGAACCTTCCACGTTGATGAATTCAAGGCCTTCAAGATCGTTTATGCTTTTAATTTCCTTGGAATTCGGGCTTGAAATCAAAACAAGGTAATCATAGGCTATTGGTGTAAAATCAATATTCAGTTCATAGGCAAGAAGCGGATCATCAAGTGTCAATATGTCGACAGCACCTCTTTTTGCAAGTTCAAATGCATCTTTGTCGCTGCTGCTGTAGACATTTATATTAAATGGATGTTTGATACTCTCCAAAAGCCCGGAACTGATATGTCCTCCGGCAATGTTGATGTTTGATGTTTTTTCTATTTGGATTTGATATTTTCTGAATTCATTAAGCAGATCGGTTCCTGCTTCGCTCAGCAGTGTGCCGTTTCCAACCTTTTGTGTAATCTTCACACCTAATTTTTCTTCGGCTTTAAGAAGTCGTCTATTGAAGACGGTATGTGATATTTTCAATTCTTTTGCAGATTTTCTCTGGGATTTTGTTCTATTAAGTGATTCTAAACTTTTAAATAGTTTATAATCATATATTTTCCCATCAATTTCAAGATTTATCAATCCTTTGCTTTCAAATTTCATGCAACCCATTCAAATAATTTATAATAATAACTATTATAACATTAATTATTTATAAAATTGTATTCATATAATATAATATAGTTTAACATATTTGGGATTAGATAAAATGGAAATAATGAAAGATTCTATTAAGGCCATATTGGAGAATATTGATTCTGCTCAACAATTTTTAGATGAAGAATCTGTCGATGAATTTGAAAATATAATTATAAATGCCAATAACATTTTTGTTACTGGAGCAGGTAGGTCTGGACTTGCCGCAAAAGCGTTTGCCATGAGATTGATGCATTTGGGTTTAAGTTCATTTGTAGTGGGTGAGACAATATCTCCTGCCATCAATGCTGACGACTGTATAATTGCAATTTCCGGATCCGGTGAAACCAATACTATCGTTTCTGCTGCAAAGATTGCTAAAAATAGAGGTTCAAAAGTATTGGCAGTTACTTCTTATCCTGAATCCACTTTAGGACAATTGGCCGATGGTTATCTTTTCGTTAAAGGAAGAACCAAAAAGGAAGTTGACGATGAAAACTATATGAAACGTCAAATTCATGGAAACTATACTTCCTTGACTCCTTTGGGAACTGCCTTTGAACTGACCACTTTGGTATTTCTTGATGCTGTCGTATCCGAATTGATGGAAAAAATGGAACAGACAGAAAGTGATTTGAAAGCCAGACATACAGTATTGGAATAATTAGAAAATTATTCTATTTTGATTATTATAGACATTGCATCTTTGGCCTCTTAAAAAGCCAACTAATGTAATGTTTCCTTTTTTTGCAATATTATATCCTGAATTTGCAGGTGCTGCATTTGATGCCAGTATGGGAACTCCTGCCCTTGTCATTTTTATTACCATATCTGCAGGCATTCTTCCGCTGTATATAACATATGAGTTGGACAAATCAAAGTCATGCAACAATCCGTAACCGATTACCTTATCAACAGCTACATGGCGGCTTACATCTTCTTTTACAATAAACTGGCCATCATAAACGATTCCTGCAACATGTGTTCCTCCGGTGGCCTGCCAAATTTCGGCATTGTCTTTCAGCTCTTCAATTCTTGAAATCAATTCGCTGGCATTGACTTGAAAATCGGATTCAACAGGATTCACGGTTTTGATTTTGCTTCTCCATCCTCCTGCAGAGTCGGAACAGAGTACGGTTTCATTGGTTTTAAGTAGGGTATCGTCAATTTCAGCATGAATCTGTGTCCCGTCGACATTGATTTTTTTGATTGCATCCATTGAATTTACCATATTCTCATTGAACAGGTATCCTACAGCAAATTCCTTCAGTGAATCTTCGATTGCTGACAGACTGCGGCTTATAGTTCCATTGATTGTTAAAGTGATTGTTTCATCCTTTACAACCTTTTCTTTGGCATTTTTTGCTTTTCCATTCTTGTAGTTTATTGCATCAATTTCTTCAATTTTCATGTTTAAAACCCCTATAATAATATTATATTATGATAAGATATATCTTTCATCAGGTCATTTTTTTGATATTGAAAAAGTGTTGTTATCGTTGCGGTGATGAATTTTCAAAATCAGAATATTTCAATACTGGCAAGGTTATAAAGTTGAATGTTATATTGCATCGAATTTTGTTCGTTTTTCATCGAATTAATTATTTTTGACTGTGTTGTTTTATGTTTGATTAGTTATTTTTGAGTATCTATTTTGGTGTATTTTTACCAACGAATTTTCATTATATATAAATATATGTTATGTAAGATAGTTTAGTTCGTATTTCAAAAAGTTTTATTTCATTTATTTTTATTAAATTATTATTGATTAGATATTATTTTGATTATAATAAATTGATTTAAAGTATTATTTTCATGTAAAAATTAATTAAAAATAGTTTTTTTAAAAAAAAATAATTATTATCGATGTGATATTAATCTATAATGATTTATCATTACAATTTAATATAAATTGATTATACTATTTAAATATTTCTTTTCGATGCAGATAACAAATCCTTTTTATATATTAAGATATATAAATAATATTCATAATACTTTGAACTTTTTAGTGTGATTCATTAGTATTATAAAAAATTATAAAAAAAGGGATAAAGAGGTTGATAATATGAGTTCATCTTTTAAAAGCCCAGTAGAAACAGCAAAGGCAATTTCTGCAACTGCTGGTGCAAAAAACTCTGCAAATATTGTTAATGTGATTTTGCTTTCTTTTTTAGCAGGAGCATACATCGCATTCGGAGGTTTATTAGCTGAAGTCGCTAATGCTGGTATGGTCGCTGCAGGACTACCAATTGGTTTATCCAAATTTGTATTCGGTGCAGTGTTCCCTGTAGGTTTGATTATTGTTGTACTCGCTGGTTCTGAATTATTTACCGGTAACGTAATGTTCATGACCATCGGTGTATTAGATGGTACCGCTTCTGTAGGCGGTCTCGCTAAAAATTGGGTATTAAGTTGGTTATTCAACTTCGTAGGTGCATTATTCGTTGCATACGTTCTTGCATTTATGGGTGGAATCATCACTTCTGATCCAGCTATCCAAGCAGGAGCAATTAAGGTAGCTACTGGTAAAGTTGGAATGTCATTTGACGTTGCATTTATTAAAGCTATTGGTTGTAACTGGCTTGTATGTCTAGCTGTATGGTTAGCTAACGCATCCGATGATATCATTGGTAAAATCTTTGGTATTTGGTTCCCAATTATGGCTTTCGTAACCATCGGATTTGAGCACAGTGTTGCAAACATGTTCTTCATACCATTAGGTATGTTCTTAGGTGCTGAAGGTGTAACCTGGAGTACTATTATTGTAAATAACTTAATTCCTGTAACTCTCGGTAACATCGTTGGAGGAGCAATATTCGTCGCTTGTATCTACTGGTTCACATACCTTAAAGAATAAGCTAGTAAATTTCAAATTTGAAGAAGCTTTAAAAGCTTCTTTTTTTTTAATTATTTTAAATAAAAAATAATATATTTTGGAGATTATAAAATGGTTGAAATAAAATATGTTCCAACAATCTGTCCTTACTGTGGTACTGGTTGTGGACTCAACTTCGTTGTAAAAGACGAAAAAATTGTTGGTGTAGAACCTTTAAAAAGACACCCTGTAAACGAGGGTAAAGTATGTCCAAAAGGTAACTTTGGATATCAGTTTATTAATAGGGAAGACAGATTAACTACTCCTTTAATAAAAGAAAATGGTGAATTTAGAGAAGCTTCTTGGGATGAAGCATTAGATTTAGTTGCTAACAAACTCAAAGAAGTATCTGACGAAGATCCAAACAAAGTTGGATTCTACGCATGTGCTCGTTCACCTAACGAAAACATTTACATTACTCAAAAATTAGCAAGAGTAGCTTGTGGTACTCAAAACGTAGACCACTGTGCACGTATTTGTCACGGTCCTACTGTAGCAGGTTTAGCTAACACTTTCGGATCAGGTGCTATGACCAACGGATTCGACAGTATTAAAGAAGCTGACTACATCTTCTGTATTGGATCAAACAACATGGAAGCACACCCATTGTTTGGACGTAAATTAATCCAAGCTAAACAAAACGGTGCTAAATTAGTTGTATTAGACCCAAGATTTACTCCTACTGCTAAAATCGCAGATGAATATGTACAATTTGAAACCGGTACTGACGTAGCTTTAATGAACGCAATGATTAAAGTCATCATTGACAGAGGCTTACAAGATGAAGAATTCATCCACTACAGAACCAAAGGTTTCGAAGAAATGAAAGAAGTTGTTCAAAAATACGACTTAGATATGGCTTCCGAAATTACCGGAATCAAACCTGAAGTAATTGAACACTTAGCTATTGAATACGCATCTGCTGACAAAGCAGCTATCGTATACTCATTAGGTATTACCGAACACTCCCACGGTGCTGACAACGTAATGTCCACTGCAAACCTTGCAATGTTAACTGGTAACATTGGTAGACAAGGTACTGGTGTAAACCCATTAAGAGGACAAAACAACGTACAAGGTGCTTGTGATATGGGTGCATTACCTTCCGATTACGTAGGTTACAGAAAAGTTAAAGACCCAGAAACTACTGCATGGTTCAACGACTACTACAGTGGAGAAGGTTATGAAGTAAACTTACCAACCACTCCTGGATTAACCTTAGTAGAAATGATGAACGCTGCTCACGCTGGTGACTTAAAAGTATTATACATCCACGGGGAAGACCCAGTTCTCTCTGATGCTGACGTACAACACACCAAAGAAGCACTTGAAAACTTAGAAATGTTAATTGTTCAAGAATGTTTCTTAACCGATACCGCACAATGTGCTGACGTTGTATTACCTGCAGCAGGTTGGGGTGAACAAGAAGGTACCTTCACCAGTGGTGAAAGAAGAGTACAATGCTTACACAAAGCACAAGAACCTCCTGAAGGCGCTTGGGTAGACTGGAAAATTATGGAAGAAATCGCAGTCAGAATGGGCGTACCAAGAGCATTATTCCACTACGAATCTGCTGAAGAAATCTTTGATGAAATCAGAGAATGTGCTCCTATCATGGCTGGTATGAACCGTGAAAGATTAGACACTCCTGAAGCACTTCACTGGCCTTGTCCTTCCGAAGACGACCCATGTCAACCATTAATGCACAAAGTAAAATTCGCACACCCTGACGGTTTAGGAATTTTCCAAGCATTAGAACACAAAGGTCCTGTTGAAACCGTAGATGATGAATACCCATTATTATTAACTACTACAAGAATCTTGTTCCACTATCACGCTGCAATGACCAGAAGATGTGAAACATTATCCAACGAAGTTAAAACCGGATTCATCGAAATCAACACTAAAGATGCTGAAGCAAGAGGAATCATTAACGGTGAAGTAGTAAAAGCATTCTCTAGAAGAGGAGAAATCGCAATTCCTGCTCGTGTAACTGACGACATCAAAGAAGGTATTGTAAACATTCCAATGCACTTTGTAGAATGTGCTGCAAATGTATTGACCAACTCCGATTCTTTCGACCCTAAATCCAAAATGGTTGAATTGAAAGCTTGTGCTATTGAAGTAGAAAAACTCGATGATGTTGTCGAAATGAAAGGTGAAGTATACAAAGATGGTACTGACACCGAAATTAAAGCTGAAAACATGGCAACTACCACCGTAAAAGTAGGTAAATAATTGAGGAGTAGATTTAAATGAGCGCAAAAATTAACGATATGTATTACGCATACTCTGCTATCGAAGACATCAAACAAAAAGGTGAATACGGTGGAGTAGTTACTACCATCATGAAATACTTATTAGAAGAAGGTATCGTTGACGGTGTTGTTGGAGTAACCCAAGGTCACGATATTTATGATGGTGTACCAACCCTTATCACTGACCCTGCTGATGTAATCAAAACTGCAGGTTCCATTCACTGTGGTACCTTAAACATTGCTAAATTCGTATCCAAATACTTAGATGGTGCAAGATACATGAAACTCGCTGTTGCATGTAAACCTTGTGATGCAATGACCATCCGTGAATTAATGAAAAAAGGTAAAATCATCGAAGAAAACGTTATTATGATCGGTGTAAACTGTGGTGGAACAATGTCACCTGTTCCAACCATGAACATGATTAGAGATGTATACGATTTAGATCCTAAAGACGTTGTCAAAGAAGAAATCGCTAAAGGTAAACTCATTATGGAAACTGCTGACGGCGAAAAAGCTTTCAAAATCGATGAATTAGAAGAACAAGGTATGGGTAGAAGAGAAAACTGTCAAAGATGTAATCTCAAAATCCCTTCCAACGCTGACTTAGCTTTAGGTAACTGGGGAGTTATCGGTCCTTTAGCTGGAAAAGCTACTTTTGTTGAAGTATTCTCCGAAACTGGTGCAGATGTTTTAGGTAAAGTAATTGACGCAGGTTTAATTGCTACCGAAGAACCAAATCCAAAAGGTGTCAAAATCAGAGAAAACGTTAACAACTTCATGCTAAAAGAATCTCAAGCTAAAAAAGAAATCGATTACGCAGGTACTACCGGAGACATCATCGACGTATTCTATCAATACGAAGACGAATTCTCCAAATGTATGAAATGTTACGGCTGTCGTGAAGCATGTCCATTATGTTTCTGTGAAGACTGCTGTCTTGAAGCTGAAGGTCCTGAATGGGTACCTGGTGGATACACTCCTGCTGCTCCATTCTTCCACTTAACACGTTTAGTACACATGGTTGACGCATGTACCAACTGTGGTCAATGTTCCGAAGTATGTCCATGTGAAATCCCTGTTGCTAAAGTATGGAGTACTGTAAACAACAAAGTAAGAGAAGTCTACGGATACATCCCAGGTATGGGTAGTGATGACCCACTTCCATTCACTGATCACGTATCCAAAGCTAAAAAATTATAATATTGGTCATCTGACCTTTATTATTTTTTCTTTTTTTTAGGGTGGCTGCCAAAATTAAATTTTGGTTGACTTGTTGATTTTTTTTAAATATTGTCACATCGAGTTTTAATTGGTTTTTAATGGATGTGCTTTTGCAGAAATCTTTTAAATTTGTTTTGTAATTATTGTAGATTCTTTTTATTTTATCTGGTTTTCTGGATTTTTGTGTGATTAACATATTTTGCAAAAAAGTTCATATTCTGATTTTCTAGGCATTTAAATGAAGTTTCCTTTCTTTCCTTTCATAAATCTTGCTTCAATATCATTTATTGGTATTTTTTTATTTTCTGTTTTGGGGCTTTTTTAGGTCATGAATTTTTGTTCAGTATACTTTTTTTATGGATTTTGATAATTGCTTTGAGTTCGTTATTCGAATACTTTTCAAATGCTATCTCTTATTTTTTATATAGGAGTAATTATAAATGAGATATTATTCAATTAAATGTGATTTTAATTGTTGTTTTAAAAAAGAGTAAATGTTTTTTCATTTGGGTAACCAACAGTAAAGGCGTAGCAACATGGTATGTCAAAAAATCCATGGTCAAAAAGCTCAAAGCCGGCAAAAAATACAAATACACAGTAACTACGGAAAAAACAAAGTGACCAAAAAATTAACCATTAAAAAATAGGGATTTCCCAATCTCTATTTTCCTTTTTTCTTTTTTTGAAGGCAGAAACTTGTCTTTTTTTTAACATTTGGGTGTTGCTCATAATTATCTGATTTTTTAATATTTTCCAACTTTAAATCTTGCTTGTACTCCAAGTGCATTAAGGATAATCGTGTTGTCACTGTATTTTATGTTATTAGCCACTTTTTTTAAAACAATATATGTCTTAAATTAATTACAAATCCTATTTTCCAGCTATCTTGTAATATAATTGACATTACGTCTAATTATTTTAGATGCCTTGCCAACAGATGCATTCTAATGATTCATATATTTAAAAATAAGTATGGGAAATTGCTACCTGATTTTAATTTTGATGCTTTTTGAAATGGATTTGTAGTAGCTGTTCCCAACAAAGTTAACTTTAGCTTTATATGTTCCTTTTTTGGTTAATTTTGTGATTTTAAAAATTGCCTTACCTTTGGAATTGGTTTTAGCTTTATATGTTTTGCCTTTAACTTTCAATGTTAATTTGACATTTTTAATGGCTTTTCCTTTGCTGTTTTTTAGGATTGTAGCCAATTTCTTTGTTTTGATTGATTTTTTGAATGCTTTTGATTTGGCAGAAAGTTTTGTCTTTTCTCTAGTGATTGTTATTTTAACGGTTTTTTTGGTTAGTTTGTAATCGGAATCACTGAATTTTATTATCAAATTCCTTTTGCCGTATTTTGCAGCTTTCAGGACTTTTGGTGTTAATGTAAATGTTGCAATGCCCTTGCTTTTGGTGGTGGCTGATCCGATGTATTTTCCATTCAATGTAAATGTTACTTTTTTTCCAGCAAGGGGGGTTCCGCTTATATCCTTGAGTGTAATGCTGTATTTTCCACCATAATTGATGATGTATGATGCACTTTTAGATATTATTTGTGCATTTTTCATTAAATCAATGCTTTTCATGCTTGAATTATAGTTATATGGGCTTGTAAATATTAATGATAATGTTTTGTTTTGAAGAGTAATCCTTGTCATTTTATCAATATCGAATCCGAAATATTTTAAAAATGATTTCATCATGTTGAATGAGATTTCAGGACTTCCATATTCAATGGTCTTATGGTTGCATAAAACTTCATATGTATTTGCTGGGATTCCATTTAGATTGCATGTGTCTTCAATCGCTCCGGCGTATGGTATTCCTGCGGTTTCATATATTTTGATGTCGTATCCTGTTTCATTTGAAACAGCCATTGCAATATCGTAACTTTCTAAGGTTGGAATATATGTGCACATTATGCATGTTATTCCAACATCGCTGTCGCTATGCCTTGTACAGTGAAAATCTCCAAGTCCTGAAGCATTTATCGAGATTGCAAAGTTTACTAAATTGTTTGATACTGTTCCATTGATGTTTGACACTGTGTTCAGATTTGTATAATTGACCATACGTTCATTAATGGCAGTGGATTCTGGAAAAATGAATGGAAATACATATATTGCCCCGTTTATTTCATCGCCGAAGGTGGCAAGCAAATTTATCAGTTTCAATCCAGCTACTTGTGATGCAAGCTCGCATCCGTGGGTTCCAACATTAACAACAATAGTTTTACCGTTTCCGTTTCCAAATTTGATGTATGGACTTCCCTGATTGCATAAGTCAATCAGATTGTCTGTTAGTTCGGTGTGTTCAATCCCGTTCATTAGGGGAATGTTTGCTCTGATGTCTGCTTTTGATCCCCAATCCATCACGCCAATTTCATAGTTGACTTCATTTTGTGTCTGATTGGTAATGTAAAATTCAAATTTGCCGTTTGTATCTACTGGGATTTTGTATTGGTTATTTAACGTTAGTGTTCCTCCAATGACATTTGCTCCTGTATTGTCTTTAACGCTTCCGTTGATTAGGATCTCATTTCCAACGGTGGTGATTTGTGATGTTATTTCTGTATTTTTTGCACCCGTAAATGTGAATGTTTTAGAAAAATTTGAAGGATTGAAGTGTTTTTTGTTGTTTGTGAAAAAGGCAGCAAAGTTAACTGGCTGACCAATAAGATTTCTTGTCGTATTCCATATATACAAAAAGTTCCCGTTTGCATCTACTTTGCACATTCCCATATTTTCACCATCGATATATATGGTCAGGTTTCCTTCGGTCACCTCTTCAAAGTCTTGAAACTCTTCGTATTCCCTATAGTCTGAAACGACATTTCCTGTAAAATACACACAATTGTCATATTTTGTTGCAACAATGTTGTGGCAGGTTGTATTTGCAACAGGAACATATAAAGTCAAGGTTGTTGTTGCATTATTGTATTTGCCTGTTCCGGTATATTTGCATGTAATATTAAAAGTCCCGGTTTCTTTACAAAAAATATAGCGGCCTCCAATACCATTTTCGAGATGTATGGTATGGTCTTCACCAAACACGTCGATTAATGTCACGGTTCCTTCAGTTACACTTTCATTGTTTTCATCATATGCATAAACCAGTATTGGTGTTTCATTATTTCCGTATATTCCTGTAAATTTGTCAGGTTTTATATAAACATCAAGTTTTTCGTTGTCACTAGCTGGGGATTCTCCAGATGTAATGATGGTATTTTGAGTATTATTCTCATCTGCAGCAGATAGCGGTGTAATGAGTAGAAATATGCTTATTATTCCTATCAGAATCAAATATTTTTTAATGATATCACCTAATCTTTATGTGTTAAACGGTTCTCGTTTGTCTATGCCTCTTATAAAAATTTCTTCCAGTTTTTCTTCGCTTTCTCCATTTCTTATATGTGAAATCAATTCAACAAGATTATCGTTTCTAAGCAAACACGGTTTGATTTTACCGTCAGGTGTGATTCTTAACCTGGAGCAATTTGCACAAAATTTGGAGTTATCGACAGGTCTTACTATTTCAATTTCACCATCGTTAATGTAATATTTTTTACGGCCCTGCATAAATTTTCGTTCTCTTACGTCATCAGCCATATCAGATAGCTTATTTTCAATGCTGTCTAATGGATAGTGGTATTCAGCATTGAATTTATCCTCATCACAGTTCTCGCTTTCAATAAGTTCAATCAGTTGAAGCACCATATTATTTTCCCTGCAGAATTCAAACATGTCCTTTACTTCATTTTGATTGATGTCCTTCATTATGACCATGTTGATTTTAACAGGGTATAATCCAACTTCAACGGCATTTAATATACCTGTTTTTGCTTCATTTAAATAATCCATTTTTGTAACGAATTTATAGGTATCCGGATTCAATGTGTCCAGACTTACATTTATTCTGTCAAGTCCTGCATCTTTCAGGTCCTTGGCATATTTTTCAAGCAGCACTCCATTGGTTGTAAGGGAGATGTCTTTGAAATCCAGACTGGCAATCTTTTCAACGATTTCGACAATATCTTTTCTGACCAGTGGATCTCCGCCTGAAAGCCTGATTTTTCGAACTCCAATTTTTTTGGCTATTTTGCAGATTTTATATATTTCATCAGGAGTCATTTCGTCCTTGGAGGAAACCATTCCGTCATGATGGCAGTAAATGCAGTTTTCGTTACATCTGTTTGTAATTGTGATTCTTAGTGAAAGAATTGGTCTTTCATATTTGTCCTTTACAACGTCATCCAGCATATTATCGTTCTTCCACTTCAATTTTTATATCTTTAATTTCTGTGTCAATTTTGAGAGTATTGATGATTGCAAATATTGTTTCTTTTAGAATGCCTTGGGTAAAGTCATTTATTTCAACATCATGATTGTTTGTCTTAAGTGTAATATCTGCAGTTCTCAAATCATTGCTGTTGATATTTTTGATTTCAACATATATTAGCTTTACATCTTCTTCAGTTTTAATGGCATTTACCATTCCCTTAATCGAATTTGAAACGATGTTTTTGGTAAATCCGTTTATTTCAAGATTATCGTTATTTATCAGAATGCTGCATTCGCAGTCAATCGCATTTTTAGCTGCACTTTCATTTGGAATTACAAGCTCAATTTTACCTATATCCTCAACATCGTATTCATCAAGGTTTAATGTATTGATTATGCCGGTGATGCTTTGCTTGAAATAATCGCTAACGAATCTATTCAGTCCGACAACTTTTCCGTCAATTGATAGGTATGAATGTATTTTATCCAAATCGTCAACACTTAAGTTTCCCTGGCGAATTTCACGGGCAATAACCTCTCCATTGTTGAATCCACAGTTGTTGGCAAATAATGTATCAATAATATCGTGGCCTCTCTCTTCGATGAGGTCTGCAAGTTGGCTGACACCCTCTTCATCTATTGTAAATGAATCGACTTCCTTGATTGTATAGTCATCTTTAACGTCAGGGGATGTAATGATTTTAGGGTAGTTGTATCTTTTATATCCTTCAATAACTACAAAGTCGAAGTCGTCAAAATGTTTCAGCATATATAGTATTCTATTAAGATCATGCTCTTTTTTAACATTGAAAAATGTAGTTGAACCAACACCCACAACCAAGTTGGCACCGGCCTGCTTATGTTTCCAAGTGTCTGTATTTTCCTTGTCCATTTCTATTGAATGGTGTGAGTGCTTTATGGATGCAACATTATAGCCTCTTTTGGTCAGCTCTTCAATAACTTTCACGGTTAGTGATGTTTTTCCGGTATTTTTTTTACCTACAATAGATACTATCTTCATTATTTTTTCCCCTTAATAATATATTATATGTTATTCTTCGTATTAATTAAAAATTTCTAAATGATTATATGTGTAGTAACTACACATTTTAGGCAAACCTAAACTTTTTTACATATTTTCGCCATTTTTATAATACTTTTTACATATATTAGTATTACAAATTTTGACTGATTTTTATAGTTTTTCATAGGTTAAAGAATAACAAATTATTATTTGGTGTTAAATTGAATTATTTGAAGTATTTGACTTAAAATAATATATTTTAAAGGTTTTTGTTTGATTTAAAGTATTTTGAAAAATTTTTAAAAAAATTTTTGTGTACTATTACCACAGTAATATTTAAAGCTTTCTACTTTAATCTAGTAGGCAACTATATTTATATAAGAAAACATATGTGTTATCATTACACATGGTGGTTCAAATGCCAAAGCATATTGCATCTGGTCTAAAATATTTGGCTGCGGTCAAGTTGAAGGATGCTGGTGAAAGTCACCAGGCAATTGCTGAGGAGTTGGGTGTCGATAGATCTACTATTTCCCATTATTTGAATGGTCGAAATTTATCCTGGAACTCAATTGATGTTGCAAGGACTATTGTGGACTTATCTCCCAGGGATTTCTTGAAAATGACTGAGGCTATATTTGATGAACCAGAACAGAGTCGAAAAATTGTGAATATTTGCCGAGAAAGAAATTTCGAGGTGAGTATAGGAGATTCGTGTATTGGTTGCGGCTTATGTGTAAATGCATGTACAATGAAAGCTATTGAGTTAGAATCATTAAAGGCACATGCAGACTCCATACAATGTTGTGGTTGTCAGCTATGTAGCGATGAATGCCCAACTAATTCTATAAAAATTTTGGAGATTTAATATGATTAGAAATTTAAAAGAGGTTAAAGACAACAACTTTGACATCACAAGATCTGCTGAAGAAGTTAGAAACTTGTCTTTCAACGACCATGTATGTTTAGGTTGTGGGATTTGTGAATCTACTTGTCCTGTCGAAGCAATTACATTAAATGCAATTGCTGTTGACGCACGTCACAGAATCTCAAACGACGTTTATTTCAGTGGTCATGAAAAGATTGCTCAAAACTTCAAAGACGAATTTGATGTTCAAAGAGTAAGCATTGACGAAAGTAAATGTGTATTATGTGGTATGTGCAGCGGATTATGTCCTGTTGATGCATTAGTATTAACTATTGATGGCGTACCAATCAAAGAAATTGAAGCATATCCTCATTATAACGCTTTCTCAGAAATTGATGATGATGAATGTATTTACTGTAAAAGATGTGAAATCGCATGTCCTCGTGATGCAATTGTCATTGAAAGAGTTTTACCAGACCGTGCTGACTTAGTAACTGGTGAAATTGATGTAGATGATGAAGAATGTATCTACTGTGGTGTATGTGAAGAATTATGTCCTGCAGAAGCAATCGTCGTTGATAAAGAAACTGGAAGAGAATCTATTGTCATTGACAAAGATAAATGTGTATACTGTTTAGTATGTAAAAAATCCTGTCCTACCAATGCTATTAAAGCAATCTGTAGAGCATGTAACTACGGTGAATATGATTTAGACCCTGCAAAAGCTGCTGTTAAAGGAAACTCAGTCATTGACTCAGAACTCTGTGTATTCTGCGGATGGTGTGAAGGAGTATGTCCAACCGATGCTGCTAAACACAAAAAACCATTCGAAGGTTCTATTGAAATTGATGATGATAAATGTCAAGCTTGTGGAGCTTGTGTAGATATTTGCGGATGTAACGCATTAGCATTCCCAGTATCCTCAGGTCCTGGTTCTAGAATGGAACATGTAATTGCTAACAATGATTACTGTGTAAAATGTAAAGCATGTGCAAAAGCATGTCCTAACGGTGCAATTACTGTAAAAAGAACTGAAATTGACCACACACCTATTAGCTCAACTACTTGGAAAGATGCTTTAGATGCAATTAAAGACTAGGTGATTATATGGAACTTAAAGTAGAACAAGATAATTGTTTAGGATGTGGGATTTGTGTAATCGCTTGTCCTGTAAATGCTGCTATCAGCCCAGAAAACGCTGGTGGTAATGGTGCTAAGACTGAAGAAGTTATTATGATGGTAGAAAACGGATTCATCAAACTCTTTAGTCCTGAAAAATGTGAAAAGTGTGGAACATGTCAAATGTTTTGCCCAGTAAATGCTATATGGTTAGAATAGGGGGATTATTATATGCATTATGCTAATACTTATTTAGAAAAACCTGTAGTACCTGATGTAAAAATTACTGGTGAAGGAACAACTGATGTTTTAAAATGTATGTTAAACACCGGTTCTGACATCTACCAAGGTGCTTGTAAAAAAAGAGGATCCACCTTAAAAGAAGAATACAAAAACGCTTCCGGTACCTGTTACATGGATCCTAGAGATATGGCAAAATTAGGTGTAAACAACTGGGATACTGTACTTGTTAAAACCGATTTCGGTGAAGTAGTTGTAAACTGTGCAGTTTCAAGAGATGCACCTCACGAAGGAACTGTATTCATTTGTAAAGGACCATGGGCTAACACTATTGTAAGTCACGACACTTACTGCTGTTCTGACCCAACTTACAAAGGAATCAGATGTACTGTCGAAAAAACCGACAGAAAAGTATTACTCATGGCAGACTTAATGAGATGGGTATACAAAAAATACGTTGATGAAGAAGATGACGATGTTGTAGAAAACATGGACTCTTTAGGTGAATTACCTGTTTATCACGGACGTAAATGGGAGGAGTTGATTGACCATGACTTATGAACCACCTGTAACTGATTATGATCACATTGTTGAAAATTGTACTTGTGCATTCTGTGGTTGTAACTGTGACGACCTCGACTACTTAGTCAAAGACGGTCACGTAGTTGCTGTAAGACACGCATGCAGATTAGGAGCAAGTAAAATTATGGAAGATATGGATCAAAGATTACTTGTTCCAATGATTAGGGATGAAAACGGAGAACTCAAAGAAGTAGATTGGGATACTGCTTTAGACAAAGCTGCTGAATACATTGCTAATTCCATCAGACCAGTATTTTACGGTTGGTCTGAAACTTCTACTGAATGTATGAAAGAAGGAGTAGCATTAGGTGAATACATCGGTGCTGTATTAGATAACCAAGCTACTATCTGTCACGGTCCTTCTCTCCAAGCTGTACAAAATGCAGGTTACCCTATTCAAACTTTAGGAGAAGTTCAAAACAGAGCAGATATGATTGCTTACTCTGGAAGTAACGCAATGAACTCTCACCCAAGACACATGGCAAGATATGCTGTGTTCTGTAGAGGATACTTCAGACAAAGAGGAAGATTCGACAGAACTGTTGTTACCATGGATCCAAAATTCTCCGATACTGCAAAATGTTCAGACAAATGGATTGGATTCGAACAAAACGGAGATTACGGTTTCTACAATGCTATTAGAGCAGTTCTCAGAGGAAAAGAATTATACCAAGACGTAATTTCTGGAATTCCTAAAGAAGACATTTACGAATTAGCAGAAGAAATGAAAAACGCTGAATTCGGTGTTCTCTTCTTCGGTTTAGGTTTAACCCACACTTTATCAAAACAAAGAAACATTGATATTGCAATTAAAATGGTACAAGACTTAAACAAATACAGTAAATGGGGTCTTACTCCAATGAGAGGTCACTTTAACGTAAACGGATTCAACATTTTCATGGCATTCGAATGTGGATTTGCTTTCGGTGTTGACTACTGTAGAGGTTACCCAAGATATATGATGGGTGAAACCAACACTATCGATTTATTAGTAAGAAAAGAACCAGATTGTTTCATGGTTATTGCAGCTGACCCAGGTGCTCACTTCCCTAATGGAGCAAACCAACACTTAGCTAACATTCCTGTTATTCAAATCGATATTCACTGGGGTCCATCAACTGAACTCGCTGATGTAGTATTGCCAGGTTCATTCATTGCTGTAGAATGTGCTGGTACCAGTTATCGTATGGATGGAGTTCCTATCTACATGAAGAAAGCTATCGACAAACCAGAAACCTGTCGTGATGACGAATGGATTGTCCGTGAATTGAAAGAAAGAGTAATGAAACTCAGAGAAGAGCCAAACGTAGCTCCAAAATATGTGCCAAATCCAAACGCACTATAAAGGTGATATAATGGAATATATTCTTAAAAATGGTATTGTCTATGACCCTGCTAATGAAGTAAATGGGGAAAAGATGGACGTTATGTTCAAAGATGGTGTTATTGTAGACAATGTTTCTGCAGATGCTGAAGTCTTAGACGTTACCGATAAAATAGTCATGCCAGCAGGTATTGACCCTCACGCACACGTTGCAGGTCCTAAATTAGTAGTAGGAAGATTATACAGGCCTGAAGATTCCAGAAGAGGTGTTACTCAAAAAACTAGTGTAATTAGATCAGAATCTGGTTTCTCCATTCCAAGTTGTCCTGCAACTGGTTACAGATACTCAAGATTAGGTTACGGTACTGTTGTAGAAGCAGCTATGCCTCCTCTTGAAGCAAAACACACTCACGAAGAAATTGCAACTATTCCTCAAATCGATATTCCAGCTATGCCATTATTCGGTAACAACTGGTTTGTAATGGAATATGCAAAAGATAATAATATTGAAGACATCGCAGCATTTGTATCTGCATGGTTAAAAATCTCCAAAGGTTACGGAATTAAAATCGTAAACCCATGTGGAAGTGAAGCATGGGGTTGGGGTATGAACGTACACGGTGTAAACGATAAAGCACCTTACTTCGACGTAACTTCCAAAGAAGTTATCATTGCTTTAGCAAAAGCTAACGAAATGTTAAACTTACCTCACTCTATTCACATTCACCCTAACGACTTAGGACACCCTGGTAACGTACCAACTACTATCGAAACCATGGATGCTGTCAAAGACGTTAAAAAAGGTTCCAAAGCTGCTGAAGTAAGAGACCAAGTTATGCACTTATGTCACTTACAATTCCACTCTTACACTGGTAACAGCTGGAAAGACGCAGGTTCCGGTGCTGAAGAAATTGCTAAATACATCAACAGCCACGATCACATAACCTGTGATGTAGGTCAAGTAACTTTAGACGAAACCACAACCATGACTGCAGATGCTCCTATGGAATACGACTTATTCAAATTATCCGGTCTTAAATGGACCAACAAAGATATTGAATGTGAAACCGCAGCTGGTATTATTCCATGTATTTACTCAGGTAAAAACCCAGTTAACACTTTACAATGGGCTATTGGTCTAGAATTATTCTTGCACATTGATGACCCATGGAAAGTTTGTTTAACTACTGACCACCCTAACGCAGGACCATTCACAAGATACCCAAGAATCATCTCCTGGTTAATGAGTAATTACAGAAGAATGGAAATGATTGAAAACAGAGAAGTCCACAAATGGGCAGAAAAAAGAACTACTCTTGCAACTCTTGACAGAGAATACGATTTCTACGATATTGCAACTATTTCCAGAGCTGCTCCAGCTAGAATCTACGGATTCACCGACAGAGGTGCACTCACCCCTGGTTACAGAGCAGACATTGCAGTATATGACATTAATCCTAATGATATTGACCCATCCAGACAATATGCTGAAATCGAAAAAGGTTTCAATGTAGCTGACTACACTATTAAAGATGGTCAAATCTTAGTAAAAGACAAAGAAATTGTAAAAGTTAAAGAAAGTCAAAACATTTGGGTTAACGTAAAAGGATGGGAACAAAACGAGCAAAAAGTTATCGACAACATTATGCCGTTCTTCACCCAATACTACTCAGTTAAATGGGAAAACTATCCAGTACACGACCACTATGTATCTAACCCAATAGTTGTAGATGTTGATGGTAAATAGGGGTGTTTAATTTGAAAACAATTACATTTGATCAAATAAAAACTTCTTCAATCGCTTTAGAATTTGATGAATTAATTCCTGATGAAATTTATTCATGGACTGAAGCTGATTTCGCAAAATATCAAGTACCTATTGGAAACTCAAGATTCCCAATCACTGACTTCTTCGATATCACTGTTGAAGGAGAAGCAGATGGTGCTGATGATGTTAAAATGATTCTCAACGGTGATTTAAACAGAGTAAAATACATCGGTTGTAAAATGAGTGGTGGAGACATCGTATGTAACAGCAGTGTAGATTTACACGTTGGTGCTGAAATGAGCGGTGGATCCATTCTTGTTAAAGGTAATGCAGCAGCTCACGCTGGAAGAGAAATGTCCGGTGGATACCTTGAAATTGAAGGAAACACTAAAGAATTTACTGGTGCTTCTTACATTGGTGAATGGAGAGGTATGACTGGAGGACAAATTGTTGTCGGCGGAAACGCTGGTAAACAATGTGGTGAATGTTTAACCGGTGGTAGAATCCACGTTAAAGGTGACTGTGATATCTTAGCTGGTATTCACATGACCAAAGGTATCATTGAAATCGACGGTAACGTTAACCGTTGGCCTGGTGGACAAATGAAAAACGGTAACATTGTTATCCACGGATTCCTTGGAAGATTACTCGAAGGATTCGTTCTCGACGGTGTTGTTGTAGACCCTGAAGTTGACGGAGTCACTTTCGAAGGTAAATATATTAAATATACTGGAGATATTGGTCTTAACGGTAAAGGTAACCTTTACTTAGATGCTGAAGCTAACAAAGAAAAATTAGCTACTTACGGCGAATTAGACGACGAATATACTTCAATCAGAGAATACAGGAATTTATAATTCCTCTCTCTTTTTCTTTTTTTTAAAATAATTAAAGGCGATATAATGATTAAAGAAGTTGAAATGACCTTTGATGAAGCAGTAGAATATATCAGGAATAACGTTCATGTTAGAGATACTTTGGAAGTGTCTTATAATCGTATTTTTGCTCCTGGTGAAGTTTTAGGAATAACTGAAGAAGATGAAGTAACTGGTGAAGGTCTTAGAGTTGCAATGCAATTAAACGGTGAAATCTTAAACCAATCTATTGAAATTGATTTTAAAGAAATTGCGGATGATTTAATAGAAATGCGCCATATTCATGATGATGAAGAGTTGATTATCGAGATTCTTTAAATCTCCAGTAATCGATTTTTTTATCAAAATTTTTTTTGTTCGTTAACATACAAACATTTATATATAATTAAAAATAACTATTTTTAATCACAGGAGTTGTGTAACATGAAAGAATTAGAGTTAACAACAAAAGAAGCTGTAGCATATTTAAAAGAAAATGTGAAAATTCATGATGTTTTAGAAATTTCATACAATAGAATTTATGCAGCGGGTGAAGTTTTAAATGTTGATTTTTCCGAATACTTTGGAAAACCTGGGTTTAAACTGTTGGTTTCCCTTGATGAAAGTGAACTGGGTGCCACAGTTGAAATAGATGTTTATGAAGTTGAAGAAGATCTCATAGAATTTGTTCATAAACCTAAGGATGGTGAAGTTGTGGATGTTTCTGTAATATGATTACAGTCTATCCATACTTTCAAAAGGAATCAGTTTTTCAATTGCCTTTATTTCAATATCTATTCCCTTTTCTTTAATTGCACCTATTGAATTCAAACCACCGCCAGCTATCACGCCAAAATTGTAGTTGTCTACTTTTGCATTGTATACCAGTTCTCTTGGCTTGCCGATTTTATAAATGGAAAATCCTATATTGTTTAAAATTTCCAATAAATGAACTGCATAGTCTCTTGATATGTTAGGAATTTCTTTTATGCTGGCCAATATTTTGGTAGTGCCGTTATTGCCTGTTATGGATGTCATATTTTTTGACAAAAATATGTTGTGCGGGTCGATTGTTGTTCCGTTATAGGATATTAATTCGATTAAAAGCGGAGGCTCTGTTAACTCAAGCAATCCACCATATTTTGGAGTGCTCATTATTCCGTTGTTTATCATTAATCCATCAATACTCAAACTGCAAATTGTAGCTATTCCAATTTTTTCGCTGTCTGTTGGATGATCAATGAGCTTATAATACGGATTTATGAATTTTGGATTGTTGTTGTATGTTTCATCCATAATGTCCAATGCTTTGTCCAGCTGATTTTTGTCAAGGTATGAAACGTTTGAGATTATATTTCCTTTTCTTTTTTCAACATCAAAATTGACCTGTTGAATTAGATTCCATGATTTAGATAGTAAAAATGGTATTTTTAGTTGTTTGTGTTCTGTTGCAGGCATTAGACTATGTTTTATTGTTGGTGTGATTGGTTTTAATTCATCAAAATTCTTTATCTCTTCAGCTATCTTAATGTCAATCTCTTTTCCCTGTTCTTTAAGTGCACAAAATGGAGTCACGCCTCCGATGATACAAATTCCTACCATTCCATCAGGAACAGGTACTCCTAAAATATCATTTCCCTCTTCAGAAATGGATATTACTCCACCAATTCCTATTTTATTTAGTTTGTTTAATATTTCAATTGTTTGATCTCGACAAACTCCAGGAATTAGTCTGAAATTGGCAGGCAATGTTCCACTGCCTTCGGTAATCACATTCAAAACTGATGTTAAATTGGAATTTGTGAATGCGTCTAGGGGTGTGACTGATGTTTTTTTGTAAGAAATCAGGTTTGTGAATTTGGTTGGTCTTGAATCTTCAATTTTTAAAAGTCCGCCGTATTGAAGTTGTGATGCGATTCCTTCACTTAAAAGTATTCCATCAATTGTTGTACCGCAAAGGGTTGTTACTTCAATTCCACCATCATTTCCAACCTTATTTATATTAACGTAAGGGCTAACAGAAAGACCACTTTCAAAAATTTCTTTAAGTATATTGATTGATTCTTCATTATAAACAGTTGATGTGTTTACAACTACATTACCGCTTTGTGTGATATAGTTAAAGTCAGTTAAATATATTATTTCTTCAAATTTTGAATGGGTGAAATCAACCTGGTCGTAAATCAGTCCCTTTTCTAATTTTTCACGACCCAAATCTGTAATTTGCCTTCCGGAATATCCCATTCTTTCGGTATATCCTTTTTCATCCAAAATCTGCATATGGTATCTGACAGCACGTTCGCCCAAATTAAAACCCTTGTTCTTTAGCTCATCGGCAATGAATTTGGAACCAGTGGGTTTGTCCTGTACACTCAATATCCTTAAAATTTCAATCATTCGGTGTTCTGATTCTGACATTAAAAAGCCTACTTCATGGTTATTTTTAAAATTAAAAAATAATATTTAGATTTAAATATCTAAATATTTTCTTTGTTCGTATCCGAATACTTGGACACGATATTCGTCCCATTCTTGATATTTGAGCTCTAGGAATTTTTCGCTGACATGAGGTCCGAGCGCATTGAGTATTAATGGGTCTTCTTCTAAAGAGTGGTATGCTTCCCATAAACTTGTTGGCAGAACTTTAATGCCTCTTGCATCTCTTTCTTCCTCACTCATTCTGTAAATGTCATCTTCAACAGGTTCTCCTGGGTCAATCTTATTGACGATTCCGTCAATACCTGCTTCAAGCATTACTGTGAATGCAAGGTATGGGTTACATGCTGGGTCTGGAGACCTATATTCAATACGTGTAGCTTTTCCACGGGCTGCAGGCACTCTGATTAATGCGGATCTGTTTCTAAGACCATATGCTCTGTATACTGGAGCTTCAAAACCTGGAACTAAACGTTTGTATGAGTTGACAATTGGGTTTGTAATTGCTGTTATTGCAGGGGCGTGTTTGAGAAGACCTCCCATGAAATAGAGGGCATCTTTGGAAAGGCCATTTTCTGAATCAGGGTCTGAAAAGAGGTTTTTATCACCTTTAAATACGGATTGGTGACAGTGCATACCACTTCCGCTCACGCCGAAGAAAGGTTTTGGCATGAATGTGACTCTGTAATCCAGTTGGTCAAATGTAGCCATATTGTCTACAATAGCCTTAATAGCTTGTTTGAATGTAATTACTGCATCAGCTGTTTTGAGAGCGTCCTTAAATTTAAATGCAATTTCGTTTTGACCCGGTGCCACTTCGTGGTGTGAAGCTTCAACTTCAAAGTCAAGGTCTTCTAAATTCAAGGTCAATTCTCTTCTGAAATCAGGGCCTTTGTCCAAAGGTTCAACATCGAAGTATCCTGCATTATCGTAAGGCATAGGATATCCATTTTCATCAATGTCAACAATAAAGAATTCAGGTTCGGGACCTATGTTGTATTGCAAGCCCATATTTGCAATGTGTGCCAATGATTTTTTCAAGACTCCCCTTGGGTCTCCTATAAACGGCTTTCTGTCAGCGGTCCAGATGTCACAAATGAATCTGCATGTTGCGGATTCTTCAGGTCTCCATGAAAGTCTTGAATAAGTGTCAATATCAGGTTTTAATACTAAATCACTATCATTAACTCCGACAAATCCTGCAATTGATGAACCGTCAAATAACATTCCTTCATTAAATAATTCACTCATATCTTCCCCATTGAATGGGATTACAATGTTTTTGACAGTACCATTAATGTCTACGAATTGTAATCTGATAAATTTAATATTATCTTCTTTCATTTTTTCTTTTATACGTTCTATTTTTTCTTCTGGAATATCACTCATCTAAATCAAGCTCCAAATCCTTGTGGGTTTGAATTTTTATAGTCGGAAATATATTTCCTATTAAGGTTATATCTATTATTCATTACTATATAAAGATTTTGAAAAAAAATAATTATATGGCGAGATTATCTGATATTAATGTATAAAATTAATTTAATTTTATAAATTATATTTAGATATTTTATTAATTTGTAAATATCTGTTCAATTTACAATAAAAAAGAGTAAAAAAAGTGAGCCATTGTTAAAGTTCTTCTATTTCAAATGACTCGAAATTCAATAAATCAAAGGTCAAAATTTTTGGTGCAACAGTAACTTTGCCGACACCTGTTATGATTTTAAAGGCTTCTGTAGCTTCAAGACAACCAATCAAGTTTGGGGCAGGTCCAAGAGCCGGCGGGGTTCCTGAAGAAATGCCTTTCAATTCACCGAGTGTTTCATCATTTAACTCTTTTCCGAGTGATGGCAGGTTGAACATTTCCTCATAACTTTTGGTATTTGATAAAAATACGGTGACTTGACCCAATGTTCCATGGATGGCTCCATGAATGAACGGTATTTTATATTCTCTGGCCTTTCTTGAAACTATTACTCTAGTTGTGATGTTGTCAAGAGCATCTATGACAATGTCTGAGTTTCCAATGAGTTCGTCAACGTTTGTCAAATCAACATGCTTTGTAAAATTGATTACTTTCACATAAGGATTTATCGATTCAACTTTCTGTTTTGCAACCTCGCTTTTTTCCAGGCCGATGTCATTTACGGTTGCAAAGGTCTGTCTGTTTAAATTTGTCCAGTCAAAGACATCTTCATCAACCAAAACCAGTTCGCCAACGCCCATCCTTGCAAGCATTTCAATGGTTTGGCCACCAATTCCGCCACATCCGATAACTGTAATCCTTGAATTTTTGAATTTTTCCTGTTCGCTTTTTTCAACAATATCCATTTGGCGGGTCATAATTTCCCAATACTTGTTGTCAGTTGTCATATTATCACTAAAAGTGGTCAAATTCGCTTCCAAAGTATTCATGAACCTTAACCAATTCTTCTGGAATGTCCAGCATTTGAGTACAAAATGGGATGCATTCCATACATTGCACACAACTGTCTGCTCTTGAATCATCATCTATAAGGCTAAAATACTGCATTGCACTTGCTTTTGGATCATTCAGCATGTGTGCAATGTTATATTCAGTCAAACAGTTTATGATGTCCACCCCATGAGGACAAGGCATGCAATATCCGCATCTGGTACAGTTGTTTCCTAAAAATGTCCTGTATGTTCTTGCAACTTCTCGGATTAATTCCTGATCATTTTCACTGATTTCATCAATCTTATTTGCAATTTCAATATTTTCCTTAACCTGGTTGGGTGATGTCATTCCACTTAAAACGCAATCGACATCATCCCTGTTCCATAAATATTGCAAAGCCCATTCAACAGGTGTTCTTTTGACATCAGCACTATCCCATAATGTTTGAACTTCCTTAGGAATGTTTTGAACTAACCTTCCACCCCTTAAAGGTTCCATTATCATACTTCCAATATTGGTCTCTTTCAGATAATCCAATCCCATAACACCTGACTGGTAATATTCGTCCAGATAGTTCATTTGGGTCATGACGACTTCCCATTTTGGATATTCATCTATGATTTCAATCAGATAATCTACTTCTATATGTGAAGAAAATCCAACATGCTTTACCTTGCCTGTTGTTAAACAGTCATCAAGAAAATCAAGAACATCCAAGCCTTTTACCTTTTCCCAATCCGGAACGGTAAGGGAGTGGAGCAGATAAATGTCAATATAATCGGTTTGAAGTTTTTTAAGCTGTTCATCAAGATAAAAATCAAAATCTTCTTTTTTTTCAATAGCCCATGAGGGGGACTTTGTCGAAAGTAAAATATCTTCTCTGTAATTATTTTCTTTTAAAAACTCTCCAACAAAGGTTTCGCTTTCCCCACTGCCGTCTAAAGTTTTGCTGTGGTATGGATATGCGGTATCGATGATGTTAATTCCATTTTCAATTCCGTATGTTAACATCTCGCTGGCTTCACTTTCGATGATTTCATCGTTAGAACCAGTTGTTGGAAGTCTCATTGTTCCAAAACCCAGTCTTGAAACTTCTAAATTGGTTTTACCAAGTTTATTATATAACATTTTCAAATCCTCAATAACTTAACAATGATAGTTTAATTGATTAAAATATAAAATTGTTATGATTTGAAAAAAATTCTTTAAAAAAATAGTTAAGATGGAAAATTCCTGGGATTTAGGATGCCGGGGGCGGGATTCGAACCCGCGATCTCACGGTATCCCAGGAATAAGTCAGAGCACTGCTTTATTACCCTATGAGCCGTGCGCTCTAACCAGCTGAGCCACCCCGGCATCTAACAAATATATATATTTTTATCATTACATTTAAAGTTTTTGTTTTTATAGCTTTTTTTTAAAATTTCATTAAAAAACATTAAATTTAATAACTCATAAAAAAATATAATTTATTATAATGATTTTTATCGTGATATTATGAGTAAAGTTAAAGATATGTCATTAGCACCAGAAGGTGTACGTAAAATTGAATGGGTTCAAAAACACATGCCTGTTTTGGAACACATCAAAGCTGAATATGAAGAAACCCAACCTTTCAAAGGAATCACTATCGGGTCATGTTTACATTTAGAACCTAAAACAATCAATTTAGGTTTAACTCTAATGGCTGGTGGAGCTGAAGTTGCAATGACTGGTTGTAACCCATTATCCACTCATGACGATGCAGTTGCAGGAGCAGCTGATCTTGGTTTAAACGTTTACGGTTGGAGAGAACAGGACGATGAAGAATACTACCAAACCATTAACATGGTGCTCGACCACAAACCGGACATCATCATCGATGATGGAGCAGACATGATCATGGTACTCCACAACGAAAGAACCGATGTATTAAAACACATCAAAGGCGCATGTGAAGAAACCACAACTGGTGTACATAGGCTTCAAGCAATGCATGCAGACGGAGCATTAAAATTCCCAGTTATTGCAGTAAACGACGCATACACCAAATACTTATTTGACAACAGATACGGAACCGGTCAATCAAGCTTCGATGCAATCATGGGAACAACCAACATGGTCATCGCAGGAAAAACTGTAGTCGTATGTGGATACGGATGGTGTGGAAGAGGACTTGCACTCAGAGCAGCAGGTCTCGGAGCAGATGTAATCGTAACAGAAGTAGATCCAATCAGAGCACTTGAAGCTAGAATGGATGGTTACAGGGTAATGACCATCAGAGAAGCTGTAAAACAAGCGGACTTAATCATAACCGTAACCGGAAATGCAGATATTATCTGCGGCGATGACTTCAAATACATGAAAGACGGATGTATGCTTGCAAACTCCGGACACTTCAATGTAGAAATCAACAGACAAGACCTTGAAGCAATATCAACTCAAGTAAAAGAAGTACGTGAAAGTATTGAAGAATTCACTACAAAAGATGGACGTAAAATCTATCTTTTAGCTGACGGTCGTTTAGTAAACTTATCCGCTGCACGTGGACAAGGACACCCTGCTGAAATCATGGACATGAGTTTTGCTGTACAGGCATTATCTGCAAAACACATCCTCGAAAACGATTTACCTGTTGGTGTAACCAAAGCACCTGATGAAATCGACTACACCGTAGCAAGTATGAAACTCAAAGCTATGGGAATTGAAATAGATTCATTAACCGACAGTCAAAAAGCTTACATGTCAAACTGGCAAGAAGGAACATAAGTTTTCTTCTTTTTTTTTATTTTTATGTCTTATTTTAGATACATTGACAACGGTGAAGGTCCAACCAAGTTATTCATTGGTGGAGTTCATGGTAATGAAGGTGTAACTTCTTTAAAATTCATTAAGCGAATTGATGAGGAAGATTTATCTCCTGGACAATTCTATTTTTATAATTTCGATAAAACTAAGTACATCTCAACAATCAAAAAGGAGTACTATGAATCAGAGTTGGGCTTGAAAATTCTGGATTTAATCAATTACTTCGAACCGGATTTTTACACGGAGCTTCACTGCTACAATCTCAAAAACTATGATAAACTGACTTCAATGGAAAGATACAATCGTACAGGTATTCCTCCATTGATTAAATTGGGAAATCATGTTCTGGTATCATCTGTATCACCGCTTATCAGAATGACTTATTTTTCAACTGATACAGTTTGCAAAACCCTGGAATTCCCCTGCATTGAAAAATTAACTCCTGATGTTGTAAAAGAGTTTGGATTTGATAAGAAATTAGCTGTTGAATCCTATGAAAATTTGCTCAAATTAATACTAAAATCTCCTTCAAGACAGTATTTTGAAAGGGAAATGTTAGTGTGGTATAAAGATCAGGTTGATTTGGCAGTCCAATATGCCCAAATGGTATTCGGTGACGATTTTCCTCCGTACTGATTTTTTAAACAAATATAATGTTGCATATGACAGTATATCTAAAGGTTCAACGTGATTATATTGATGATATCAATATTTGCGAACATACTTTTTAAAAATTAGTGTGATGTTATTTAATGTCAATGATTCCTGTCTAAGGGTGGTGAGGAATCATCAACAATGATTCAAATAATAAGGTGTTAATAGCTTTCACCGTTCCCTTAACAGCTGCCATTAACGTGTTTATTTTTCTACAATGTGTTTGTGGTGGTATTGTAGAACATTACTTGAATCATTTAAATATTGGTTTGTTTTGTTATATAATCTTTTGTAAATGTAATTAAAACCATGCATCAAGACTTCCTTGTGCTGAATTGAGATTCTTAAGTTTGTCGGATGCTTTTATTACACGGTCTTCGGAAAATCCATGTTCATAACATAAAAATTCTATTATTTTGTCCTGTTTTGGTTTTTCCCATTTGATTTTGTAGTCCGTATTGACATTATGGTTTAGGAAAATGTCACGAACTTCATCCAAATCATGGGTAGATTCTTTTTGAAGTTCAGCTATTTTTTCTTTTAATTGTCCTTTTTTAGCTAATTTCAAGGCAGTTTTTGCACCTACTCCTTTTAAACCATCACAAAAATCAGTTCCTATTAATATTCCCATGTCCACTAATTCTTCACGGGTAATGTCAAGTTCCCTAAGAACCCGGTCCAGTTCGTAGAATTCCAAGTTCCCTAAATTGGAATTGATGGCAAGGTTTCGAACAACTCTTTTGGCTCCAAATAAAAGACAATCATAATCCTGAGAAGCAACTGCATATGCATCCCCATTTGCTACAAGGTATGCTGCCTGCGCTTCACCCTCTCCTTTGGCTTCAATGTATGGTATCCCCATTAATGTCAATAATTTTTTTGAGGATTCAATGATTTCCGGAGACAATTTTGATGATCTCATTGCAAATTTACGTGCTTTTTCAGTATCTCCTTCAGCTAATGCCTGCTTATATATTTTTTCTGATTCTTCTCTTATTTCTCTTCTTTTAGCTTGAGTTTCACTTTTAAGTTCAGGCGCTTTTCCATCAAAAACATAAATTGGCTTGATATCCTTTTCAATCATTGAGGAGTTTCTATACAGTATTCCACTTAGGTGTGATGTTATGTTCCCGTTTTCATCAGTCAGTGGCCTTCCATCTCTTTGACGGATTGTTGATAAAAATTGATAAAGAGTGTTAAACGCATCTATAGATACACTTCTACCTTCCAAATCCTTAAAACTAATATTTTTTGGTTCTACAATATCTTTTAATTTAACACCCATTTTAACACCTCATTAGTCTCTAAAATAACTTATAGGATATTTTTCTTCAGTCCATATTACTGGCTTTTTCCCATGTACCATGACATATCTGCGTGCAATCATGACTTCACTGGTGTGGAAGAGTTCCTGCAATATGGGGTTTGGCTTTTCAATGAAAATTTCATTAATTTTTCTCATGGTTTCAATATTGTTTTTTGCCATGATGCTTCCGGTTGTGAGACGTTTTTCAGATAGGTCTTTAAGAACGGCATCGCTGCATCTTGCTGTTGGGATGTATGAGCGTGCATAAATTAATGGACGGCCATTTTTATGCACGATTACTTCTCTGGAATCTATTTCATCTCCAATCTCAACATCAAGTAAATCAACAATAGTTTCATCAGCTTCCATAAGATGTTGATCTAGCACAAATAAATTGACAGTACCATATAAAACATCCAATATTGGTGTAACTGGTCCTTTTAGAGATAGTAGAATTTTTTGTGTAGTTGATAGAGTTATATTATGTTCATTTTCTAGTTCTGCTATTTTTTCCCGTGTTTCGTTTATTAGTTGGTTTCCTTCATAAATCATTTAAATCACCGTTTTAAATTTCTTTAAAATATGAAATTGGGAATATTTCCTTAATCCACATGAGTATTTCATTGTTGCTTATAATAACATAATCACGAGCCAACATTTCTTCGTCAGTATCAAATATCTCTTTTAATTTATCGCTGGCTTTTTCAATATAAATATTGTTTATTTCTCTTCTGGATTCTATTCGGTAATTTTTTAAGATTCTTCCAATTGGTATATCTGCTCTAATCAAATCTGAGCATATTTCTTCACTACATCGGTACAATGGGATGTGTGATATTGCGTATATTAAAGGTTGTTCGTCTTTATGCATTATAACTTCTCTAAAGTTAATTTCTGTACCGACATCAACATTAACCAATTTTGCATGCTCTTCATCTGCATCTTCAAAATGCTGGTCAATGGTGGTCAAAGTGATTTTGCCATACAGCACATCTAAAATGGCTGTTATTGATCCGTCAGTAGTCAACAGTATTTTTTGTGTATTTGAGAAGTTTTTGTTGTTTTCTTGTTCGAGAGTGTTGATTTTTTCGATTAAACGTTTATTGGCTTCGTTTTTTGATTTTTCCATTTTGATCACTTATAAATCTTTTGGATTGGTAATTACTCCAGTAATTGCTGAAGCAGCTACTACTTTAGAATTTGATAAGTATACTGAGGATTTAGGGTCCCCCATTCTTCCTTTGAAGTTCCTGTTTGTTGTTGATATGCAGACTTCTCCTTCAGATAACACGCCCATATGTCCACCTAAACATGGTCCGCATCCAGGATTGCAAATGATTGCTCCGGCGTCAATGAATGTTTCAATATATCCTTCATGCATTGCCTGTTTGTAGATTTCACGGGAAGCAGGAAGTATCAACAACCTTACATCATCATTAATCTTTTTATTTTCAAGTATCTCACATGCATCTTTCAAATCGGATAATCTGCCGTTGGTACATGAACCTATTAAGCACTGGTCAATATGTGTTCCTTCAATCTGTGATATTCCTTTAACGTTGTCAACATCATTTGGACATGCAATCTGAGGCTCCATATCATCAATATCAAAGTGCATTTCCTTTTTATAATTGCAATCCTTATCTGATTTTACAATATTCAATTCAGATTCACGTTTGCCGGTTCTTTGGCAAATGTAATCAATGACTTCACGGTTTGGTTCCATTATTCCATTTTTGGCACCCATTTCAATGGCCATGTTGCACATGGTTGCTCTTCCTTCAACGCCCATATTTTCAATGCTTTCTCCACAGAATTCGGCGGTCTGATATGTTGCGCCTGCGATTCCAACCTCTCCAATGATATTTAAGATGATATCTTTTGGTGCAATATATTCATTCAATTCTCCTGTGATTTCCATTTTAATGGCTTCAGGCACCATAAACCATGTTTTTCCTGTAGCCCAAACCATTGCAAGGTCAGTTGCTCCCATACCTGTTGAAAATGCTCCAAATGCACCATAAGTGCAGGTATGTGAATCGGCACCTACAATAACTTTTCCAGGTTCCACCAAACCCATTTCTGGAACTACCTGGTGGCAGATTCCTTCACCGTGAATAAAATTTTTAGTAATATTTTGACTTTTAATAAAATCACGACAAACCTTTTGAAACTCAGCTGAACCTATTGTATTAGCTGGAATGTTGTGATCAAAAATAATGGCTATTTTATCACTGTCCCAAACTTTATCAGCCACTTTTTCAAAAGTTTTTATGGCAGGGGGAGAAGTTCCGTCATGTGACATCGCAAGATCAACTGGAATTTCGATTATTTCGCCGGGACTTACTTCATGGCCTGCTTTTTTTGATAAAATTTTTTCAGTAATATTCATGCTGTTACCTTATTTTTTTGTATTTTTGACAATTTCTTTGAAAACGCTGTCGTTGATGTATTTTCCTTCTTCTCTTTGCTTTTTGACTTGTCTTACAATTTCAATAAGCTCATCATCACTGACATCAAGTTCACATTCACTTAATTTTGCCCTTACCGCTCTGCATCCAGAGTGTTTTCCTAAAACGAGCTGTCTTTTTTGACCAACTAATTCAGGAACATATGGTTCATAGCATAACGGTTCTTCAATTACAGCATCAACATGAATTCCGGATTCGTGTCTGAATACATTATTTCCAACGACAGGTTTATTATATGGGATTGGAAGACCGCTGGCATTTGATACGAGGTCGGATAACTCCTTGATATATTTGGTTTTGAATCCTAAATCTTTTCCATAAAGAATTTTCAAGGCCATGATGAGTTCTTCAAGGGAAGCATTACCTGCCCTCTCACCAATACCGTTCACTGTTGTGGATATACCTTTGGCACCTGCAAGAACTCCTGTAATTGAATTGATGACGGCAAGACCGAAATCGTTGTGGCAGTGAAGAGCTATATTTACATCAATGTCCTTTACAAGCTCTCTGACCATATAATCAATACCTTGTGGAGTAATTGCACCTGTAGTGTCTGCTATATGGACTCTGTCAGCTCCACAGTCCTGAGCTTTCAAGTAAATTCTTTTCAAAAATTCGATATCGGTTCTTGTAGCATCTTCTGCTGAAAATGCAACATATAAACCATGATCTTTAGCATAATCAACCGCAGTTTCACACAGGTTTATTGCATCCTGACGGGTAATGTGCATTTTATGGTCTAAATGAATATCTGAAGTTCCTACAAAGGTAATGATTCCATCCACATCACAGTCAAGTGCAGCATCAATATCTTCAGGTTTTGTCCTTGTCAATGCTAATATATCAGCATCAAAGCCTTCATTGGCTATTGTTTTAACAGATTCTCTTTCTCTTTGAGATACGATTGGAAAACCTGCTTCAATTTGATGAATTTTAAATTGATCAAGCTTTCTAGCTATTTCAAGCTTGTCATTAAGGCTAAAACAAACTCCTGGGGTTTGTTCACCATCTCTTAAAGTTGTATCATAAATAATAAAATCTTTTGGAAAGGCTATTTCACTTTCCTTATTATAATGACTTATAAAATATTGCAAATTATCACTTCTTAAATTTAGTATATATAATATTTATATTACTTTGTCATATTATTATAGGTTTTCTAAAAGTTCAAGATATGATGTTCTTTCAAAACCTTCTGTGATGCCTAATTTTTCAAATAATTCAAAAATGCTTTTTTGAGCATCATCATAGTCATTGCCGTCTTCAAGAGAAATTTCTATTTCCATATAATGATTTAATCCTTCAACATCATCCAATGAAATTTCAAAATTTTCATAAGTGTAATATTGGCGGTTTTTTCTGACGGTTCTGACTTCCTTAAATCCTATTTCTTCAAAAATATCTTTTGCTTTGCCGGCACTTTCAATGCTCATCTCGACTTCTTTTCTAGTTTTGGCATCTTTGTTAAGTTTCGGACCTTTGTAAGTGATGAAAATATTATTGTTTGTTGTTCTAATCCTTAAAGCTTCATCTGTTTGCGCAAAATCCACAATTGGACTTGCAAAATAGATGTCTTCTTGGAATTCCTTTTTACTTTTGATCGCACCTAGATTTTCTAGTCTTTTTTCCATTTCCTCAAAGCTATCGATTTTAGCTTTCACTTCAACTTCTATCATTTTTATCAACTAATTATTTTTTTTGTTTTGTCGATTGTTATATATTACTGAATTTTTCAAATTGCGTTAAAGTTAATATTTTTATTAAATTATGGGGGTGAATTATTAAATTTATTTGGGTCTTTTTGTAGGTTATCCATTTATTTCTCCATCGTTTTTTTGAAAGTAATTTCAAAATTCAAAAGTTATTTTTCTTAATTGAATAATCAATTTTTAAAAAATTAATCCAAACTTAATGATTTTATAAATGACCCATTAAAATGTAGCAACATTTATAAATAAGTAGGTTCTATATACTGTTTTAATTTTATATATAATTAAAATACTTATTTTCAAAATTTAAAATTTTTAACTTTTTTTGCAATTTTCAATATATACTTTAAATAAACATACATTTATATACTATTTAAATTAAATATTTTATTAGTAAAAATTTAACTGATTTTTTGTTTTCTTAAATTTTACTTACTTATTTTAAAAACACAATTGGAGGTTTTAAATTGACCGATGTTGACATAAAAATTGAAAACATTGTTGCTTCTGCAAGCATTGGTAAAGACATAGTTCTTACTGAAGTGTCTCAAGCTTTGGAAGGGGTTAATTTTAATCGTGAACAGTTTCCGGGATTAGTTTTTAAACTTAAAGATCCTAAAACAGCAGCATTAATTTTTAGCTCTGGTAAGCTTGTATGTACTGGAGCAAAGTCTATAGATGATTCCAAATTGGCAATCAAAAAAACTGTGGACTTAATGAGGACTGTCGACACCGACATTCCTGAAGAATTTGAAATTAAAATTCAAAATATTGTGGCTTCTGCAAACTTAGAATCCACATTAAACCTAGAAGCAGTAGCTTTAGAACTTGAAGATACTGAATACGAACCGGAACAATTCCCTGGTTTAGTATATAGGTTATCCGACCCTAAAGTGGTCTTATTATTATTTGGTTCTGGTAAAGTTGTATGTACTGGAGCTAAAACAAAAAGCGATGCCAAACTTGGTGTCGAAAGAGCTTACGACAGATTAAGTGAGCTAGATTTAATATAATTGGTGGTATTATTGATTAAACTTGTAGTATTTGACTTAGATAACGTTATTATTGATGGTGAAGCGATAGATGAGATAGGAAAATTAGCAAATGTTGAAGATGAAATAGCTGAAATTACTGAAAAGGCTATGCAAGGTGAAATAGACTTTGAAACTTCTATTAAAGACAGAGTTAAACTTCTTGAAGGAACTTCTATTGAAGAAATAGAAAAAGTTGCTGATGAACTTCCATTAATGCCTGGAGCTGAAGAAACCATCAATGCTTTAAAAGAAAAAGATTTAGATGTAGCTATTATTAGTGGTAGTTTTGATGTAGTGGCTGAAAAAGTTAAAGATAAACTTGGAGTTGACGCAGTTTATACTAATAGTTTCTCAGTCGAAGATGGTAAATTAACTGGTGAAGTGACTGGTCCTTTAGTATCCGGATCTAAATTAGATGTATTAAAAGACCATGTTGAAAAAGCAGAAATTACATTAGATGATGTAGTTGCTGTTGGAGATGGCGCTAATGACATTTCCATGATTGAATCAGCAGGTTGCGGAATTGCATTCAATGCTAAAGATTCTGTAAAAGAAATTGCTGATATTGTAGTAGAAGAAAAAGACTTAACAAAAGTCTTAGATGAAATTGTTAATCAATTAACCACTGATGATGCTGAAACTGAAACTGTAGAAGAAGAAGCTCAAGAAGCTGAAGAAGAAGTAGTTGAGGAAGCTGCTGAAGAAGAAGCTCAAGAAGCTGAAGAAGAAGTAGTTGAAGATGCTGCTGAAGAAGAAGCTCAAGAAGCTGAAGAAGAAGTAGTTGAGGAAGCTGCTGAAGAAGAAGCTCAAGAAGAAAAACCTAAAAAAGCTGATAAAGGTCTTCCTAAATCTGATTTTGTTCTCGCTGACACTATGGAAGGTGTAAGAAAACAAAAAGATGAAAAAGAAGCTGAAATCTCCAAAGTTGCTGAAGAAAGGGAAGAATATAACAAAATAGCTAAAGAACAACGTAAAATTAGGGATGAATTAAACGCATCTTTAAAAGAAAACTTAAATAAAGCTATTGAGTACAGAAACGAGCGTAATGAAATCAACAAAGCTGTTGAAGCTGCTAAAAAAGCTCGTAACGATGCTAATAATAAAATTAAAAATCTTGAATGGTCTTCCGGTAAACGTGACAAAATCAAAATAGAAAACGAAATCAAAAAAATCGATAAAATTATTGAAACTCGCGTTTTAGACATCAAGAAAGAAAATCAGCTTGTTAAAAATGCTAATGATTTAAGAAAACAGTTAATGGATATTCACGAAGATGAATCCGTTAAATCTGAAGCTCAAGAGCTCAAAAAATTATCTGAAGAAGAGCATGAAAAAGTTATTGAACTTTCCGAAAAAGCTCAAACAGCTCACGAAGAAATGCTTAAATACTTCAGAAAAACTGATGACATTAGAACTGCAGCTGACGAAGCTCACAAAAAATTCATTGAAGCTCGTAAAAATGCTTCAGCTAAACATGAAGAATTCAAAGCTATCTTAAGCGATATTCACGTCATTAACAAAAAATTAGGTTCCAACAAACCTAGACGTAGAAAATCTGAAAATAAAAGTTCTTCTGGCGGTAACAAAAACCGTGAAGAAAAAGAAAGAGCTGAAGAAATCTTTGAAAAATTCAAACAAGGTGGAAAAGTCTCTACTGAAGAGATTTTACTCTTACAAAAATACAACATAGGTTAATTACATTAACCTCTTTTTTTTACTTTTTTTAGGGTTTTACAATGTCTGAAGAAAAAATCGAAACTTGTTTTATCTGTGGCAAAAAATTTGATATGAATAAGGCAGACCTTGCATATTATAGAAATGGCCAATTTCCAATATGTGATTTTTGTGCTGACTTCTATCGTTTTTATAATGAAGACTTAACTTCTAAAAATGAATAATTGCTTATTTTTTTATATTTAAAATTTTTTCTGGTTTTTTGGATATTCTTTTTCTGTTAATGCAATTTTTTTTTAAACTTTTCAATAGTAATATTTTTATATTAAAAATTTCATTAAAATAATTTATAAAAAATTGAGGTAGGAAGAGTATCATGCATGAAGTAATAATTTGCGAAAAACCAAATTCTGCTGAAAAAATTGCTAAAGCACTGTCACCCAGTGCCAAAAAGAAAGTTTATAACAAGAAAGTTAAATATTGGGAACTTAAAAAGGATTCTAAAGATATTACCGTTGTTTCTGCAGTGGGACATCTTTATTCATTAACTCCTAATAATCCTAAAGACAAGGTTTATTTTGATCTCCGCTGGGCTCCTGCTTATGAGGTCAACAAGAGAGGAAGCGGTTTTACCAAGGATTATGTTCGAGCCATTAAAAAACTTGGAAAAAATGCAGATTCCTATGTTCATGCATGCGATTACGATACTGAAGGAACTCTGATTGGATATAATGCTTTAAAATATGCCTGCGGACAAAATAATCTTAGTAAAATTTCCCGTATGAAGTTTTCAACATTAACTAAAAAGGATTTGCTTGAAGCATACGACAACAGAATTGATTTGGACATGAATCAGGTGGATACTGGTATTGCAAGGCATGTTTTGGATTATTATTTCGGTGTTAACATTTCCAAAGCTTTGATGAAATCCGTAAGCAATGCAAAGCACAGATTTTTAAAATTATCTGCCGGAAGGGTTCAAACTCCAACTTTGTCCATTTTGGTAGATCGTGAAAAAGAAATCAAAGAATTTGTTCCTGAACCTTATTGGTTGATTAGGGCCATTTTAGATGGAAACATTGAGGTTAATCATGTTGACGGTAAAATATTTGATCGTGAAAGGGCTGAAGATATTTTATCTAAATGTGATGGTGCTGATGCGGTTGTTGACAAAATCAAATTGTCAAAATCCACAACCAAACCGCCTGTTCCATTTAATTTAGGAGGTCTTCAAACAGAAGCCTATAATGTATTCGGATTTTCTCCTAAAAAAACTCAGGTCATTGCTCAAAATCTTTATACTGCGGGTTATACTTCTTATCCACGTACTTCTTCTCAAAAATTGCCTGAAAGCCTCGATTTCAAATCAATTTTCAATCAATTAAAAAATAATCCTGAATTCGGTAAGCACATTGACAAGTTACCTTCCAAGTTAAAGCCAAATGAAGGTAAAAAAGAGGATGCTGCTCACCCTGCAATCCATCCAACAGGAATATTGCCTTCAGGACTGTCCAAGGATGACTTTAAAATCTACAATCTGATTGTGTATAGGTTCATTTCAGTTTTCTTCGAAGCTGCCAAATTTGAATCAATGACTACAACAGTAGATATTGAAGGTGAAAAATTCAAATTTGGTCGCAGACGAGTTATTCATAAAGGATGGATGGAACATTATCCATACAGAAAAATCGATGATGACGAGTTTCCGGATATCAGTGAAGGAGATTTGATTAAAGTTTTAGAAATCATTTCCGATGAAAAGGAAACCAAGCCTCCAGCAAGGTATAATCAGGCTTCATTGATAAGGGAGCTTGAAAAAAGAGAACTTGGAACTAAAGCAACCCGTGCAGATATCATTGATAAATTGTATGACAGAAAATACATCACCGGAGATAAGCAAATTGAAGTCAATCAACTCGGAGAGAACATGATTGATACTTTAAGCACTTACTGTAATGACATTACTTCTGAAGAACTCACTCGTGACTTTGAAAATAAATTGGAAGGTATAGATAAGAATACTTCAACAAGACAGGAAGTTATTAAACAGGGTGAAAAGGAAGTAAATGTAATTTTAGGTGATATTAATAAGAATTCCAAGGAAATTGGTTCCAAGCTTTATGAATCTTACCAGGAGAGTAATGTTGTTGGAACTTGTCCTACTTGCGGTGCCAATCTTGTAAAAAGATATTCTCCAAAAACAAAAAGTTCCTTTGTTGGATGTTCAGCTTATCCTGATTGTACAACAATATATTCAATTCCAAAGGGAACAAATTTCTTAAAGAAAAAATGTGAGAAATGTGGTCTTCCAATAATTTCTTTTGGAAAGCCACGTCAAAGGGCTTGCCTTGATCCAAACTGTGGCAAGGATAAGACCAAACCGCATGATCCTAAAGTTGTGGGCAAATGTCCTGACTGCGGTAAGGATTTGTTAAAACGTTCCGGACGTTATGGTGAATTTATCGGATGCAGTGGATTTCCTAAATGCAGGTTCACTTGCTCTGTAGATGAACTAGAAAATAAATTAAAATAAAATTTATCTTTTCTTCTTTTTTGTTTAATCCACAATATTTAATAATGGTGAATTAAATATATACTACTCAATAAAAATATTTTTTCATATCATGTTTTAATATTTTTATTTGTTTCTTAATTATTTTAATTAAATTTACTGGAAATTCTATATCTTTATGGAATTTTTATAGAATGAGATGAATAGAGGATTTATATGAATAAACAAACAATATTAACAGTAGGTAAATCAATACTTATTATTTTGATTTTGTTAGCTGTTGTTTTTGCATTGAGGGCTCCTGCAGCCGATTTGCCATCAATGGATAACGAACTCAAAGCACAATATGTTGATTCATCCGGTCTTCCTTATTTCAGTGAAATGGATTCATATTATAACTTAAGGTTGACACAAGATTATGCAGATCACGGTTTTGTGGGAGACGAAATTATAAATGGTAGCGAATGGGATATGCATCGGTACGCGCCCGACGGGAATCAGATTAATTATGAGCTGGGTATCGTATATCTCACAAACTGGTTACATGACGTAGCTAACAGTTTCTTTGGCGGAAACTATTCAATTAAGGAAATTGCGTTTTGGACTGGTCCAATCATATCTTCATTAGCTGTGATTCCGGCATTTATATTCGCTAGAAGAATATCTAACGATTGGGGAGCGATTGTTGCAACATTAATTATTGTTCTTGCTCCGAATTATTTCTCACACACATTCGCAGGATTTTTCGATACAGATATGTTCTATTACATATTTTCGCTGTTATTCGTATTTTTCTTTGTTGAATGTATACGGACGGACAATATTATTCTTAAAATAATTTATGCAATAATATCCATCGTTTCAATAGGATTATTCTCACAATCTTGGACTGGTTATATCTTTTACATAGGTTTGATGGGAATATTTTCCATTGTATATCTAATTGTATGTTATGTCTTCGACGTTGACAACAATAAAAGCGAATATTCGAGTAAAGTGTCTTGGTTTATCCATCAGGATGCGCTATTGTCACTTGTGATTCTTGGTGTAATTGGATTTGCCGGACTCGCTGTTTTCAAAGGAGTCGATGGAGTATTTGGAATATTTGGAAATTTAACTGGATTATTAAGCTTGCAATCTGCATCTAGGGTTGTAGGTGGATTCCCTAACGTACTTGTTTCTGTTGCAGAGATGCAACAACCATCCATGCTTGGTGCTGGAATGAATTCAATGTTCTTAGCTAGTACCAATGGTTTCATTAACGGTATCGGTGGTATAGCAGTATTTTTCGCAGCTTTAATTGTAGCTTATATTTTAGTTTCCAGATCTTGGAAATTCAGATCTGCAGGAAAAACAGTTCAAGTATCCGGAAAACCACAAAAAGGAGAAAGAGTTTCTGCTGCTGAAAAATTAGATGACGACCGTAAATTTAAGTTCTCATTTACGGATTTAAAATTCGGTGGTTCCAATGAGATATTGGCTAGTAAAAAATTAACAGTACTTTACGCAACATTATTTGTTGTATGGATTGCAGTTACTGCTCTTGCTGTAACTAGAGGTTCAAGGTTCATTACAACAATCGTATTGCCATTCGGATTATTGGCTGGTGTATTTGTAAGTTATGCTAGTGATTATATTAAAACTAGATTAAATAATGATAAATGGTTAGTTGTTATTGTGGCATTCTGTGGATTTTTAGCTGCAGTCCCATTAGCAACTATTAACACAATGTATGGAATAGCAATCTTTGCAGTTATATTTGCTATTGGTTTAGTTGCAATTTATGGAATGAAACCTAACGCATCCGTTAAAGTTCCGCTCAAGAAATATGTTGTTATTGCAGCTATAATTATTGCTCTTGTAACACCAACACTTTGTGGTGCTTTCCAAGTTTCTACAAATGTTTACCCAGGTACCAGCGATCCAATGTGGAATTCAATGGAATGGATTAAAGAAACTCAATCCAATGATACCGTAATTACATCCTGGTGGGACTTCGGTTACCTCTTCGAAATTGCTGCAGATAGACAAGCAACTTTCGACGGAGGTTCTCAGACAGGAAGCCGTGCTTTCTGGCTGGGTCAAGCTATGGGTACGGACAACCTGGATTTGTCGGTAGGTATATTTAGAATGCTGGATACAACCGGTGAGAGGGCAACTCAAAAGCTGGTGGATATTACTGGAGATTCCGGTCAATCAGTAGGCATATTACTTGATATTTTACCAAAATCATCTAGTGATGCACAAAAAACTTTAATGGATAAATATCATTTGAATTCAACAGCCGCTTCGGATATTGTTAATTTAACACACCCTGCAAATCCACGGCCTGTTATTTTCGTAGCATCTTCAGATATGCTTTCTAAAGCTGGTTGGTGGAGTTACTTCGGACATTGGAACTTTGAAAACCAAACCTCTGAAAACTACAACTACTTGGTACCGACAAGCACTATACAAGTAGCTCCTGGTCAAACCGCTAATTATACTTTAATGCAAGATTCAGGAATGACTGTAAATACAGTTATTGAAAGAGGAACAGGTAACAATACAACTACAGCACATGTTGAGTCTGTTTATACTGAAAATGGTCAAAAAATCATGATTAATGATACTGAATATAACCCATATAATGCTTCAAACATTATCGTGATTGAAAATAACCAAATCATGAAAAACGAGTCAATTAAAGGTGCTGAGAATGGTAACTTTACTATTTTCTTAGTTGGTAATAATAATGAATACACTCCATTCTTGATTAGTAATGAACTGGTTAACTCAATGTTCACTAGACTTTACCTTATGGGTGGAGCCGGTCAAAATCAGTTCACTTTAGTACATTCCGAACCGGGTGTAATGTTATTTAAAGTCAACTTTGATGGTAGTAGTAATTCAACAGCTAGTGGAAATTCAACATCTAGCAATTAGATTAGGATTTTCCTAATCTTTCTTTTTTTTATTTTTTTTATGGTGATTTAATGGGAATAGAAGAGAAAATAAAGGATATTGAAGAAGAAATTCAAAAAACACCATACAATAAAGCTACTTCACACCACATTGGTAAATTAAAAGCAAAACTATCAAAACTTAAAGAAGAATCTTTACAAAGAAGCAGTGGTGGTACTAAAGGACAAGGTTTCCATGTTAAAAAATCAGGGGATGCTACTGTTGTTCTTGTAGGATTTCCTTCAGTTGGTAAATCTACTCTCTTGAATAATATTACAAATGCAGAAAGTAAAGTTGGTGCTTATCAGTTCACAACTTTAGATATTGTTCCAGGTGTCATGGAGCATAAAAATGCTAAAATCCAAGTTTTTGATATTCCTGGAATTATTACCGGTGCAAGTAGTGGTAAAGGAAGAGGAAAAGAAATTCTATCTGTTGCAAGAACTGCTGATTTGATATTGGTTGTATTGGATACTTTAAATCCACAGCATATTGATGTTATTGTAAAAGAACTAAGAGCTATTGGAATCAGACCAAATGAACAGCCACCAGACGTTACAGTTAAGAGGAAAAAGCTTGGTGGTGTAAAGGTATCATCCACCTGTCCGTTGTCTCATTTGGATGAAAAAACAATCCGTTCTATCCTTAATGAATACGGTTATATTAATGCTGACGTTCTCTTCAGGGATGACGTTACAATGGATCAGTTCATCGATGTGCTTGATAGAAACAAATCCTATGTTCCGATGTTGGTTTTATTAAATAAGGTTGACCTTGTTGATGAGGCATACATTAAAGAGCTTAAGAAATACATTCCAGAATTTATTCCGATTTCCGCTGATAAAAATACAAATATTGATGAGCTAAAAGATATCATATTTGATAATTTGGACCTTGTCAGAGTATATTTAAAACCACAAGGCAGAAAAGCGGACATGGAAGATCCATTGGTTATCAAAAAGGGTTCTACTGTAATTGACGCATGCAGAAAACTGCATAGAGAATTCGTTAAGAATTTCCGTCATGCTAAAGTTTGGGGAACTTCTGTCAAATTCCCTGGTCAAAAGGTAGGTCCTGACCACGTATTGGATGATGAAGATGTTTTAAGAATTATTTTAAAAAAATAATTCCTTTTTTTGATTTTTATGCGTAAAACTATTTTTATAACTGGTACTCCCGGTACTGGAAAAACTACTGTTAGTGAAGTTTTAGCTTCTAAATTAAATTGCAGATTGATTAAAATTAACGATTTGGCAATTGAAAATGATTTTATTTTAGGAATTGACGAGGATAAAGGCTATAAGGTCATCGATATTCCTGCACTCAATGAAAAAGTTTCTGAGATAATTAACGACAGTGACGAGCTGATTATTTTTGAAGGGCATTTGGCTCATTTGTGTGATGGGGCTGACAAAGTAATTGTTTTAAGAGTCAGACCTGAAATTTTGCAATCCAGACTTGAAGCCCGTAATTATTCCGAATCTAAAATCCATGAAAACCTTGAAGCTGAAGCAATGGGAGTCTGTACAGCGGAAGCATATGGTATTTATGGTGAGAATATCTCAGAGATTGATGTGAGTGATTTAACTGTAGATGAAATTGTTGATGTGATTTCCAGTATCATTTCAGGTAGTAATGATTATCCTGTTGGTGAAATTGATTTTATGGATTGGTTGATTTCAAATTCTTAATTATTATTTGATAGCAATTTTTCATTCTAAAAGCAATTTTCCTAAATCTTCATAATTTTTCTTTTTTAGGTCAATTTTTAACTTATTTTTATCTATTTTCATAATATGCAATTGTGCACTCTTGTAGTTCGAAAATATTTATATATGTTCGAGTTCAATATTAACATGATTGTTCTAGCTAGTTCAAACACAATGCAAAAGCGGTTAAAATTAATTCTTTGTGATTTTAATTTAAAATTATGTTCAAAGGTTGAAAGAAAGTGGATTGATACAATGTTAAATATAAATTTAAAAGATAATGTGGTTGAAAAGGTTAATATAATGTCTAAATTAACTAATAAAACTCCAGAAGAGGTTGTTAATGAAACTCTTTGGGATAATCTTAAAAAAATTGAAGATGTTCCGGATGAACTTGATTACGAAAAAATTTGGGGCATGTTGGAGCATGATAATCCTGAAGGAGATGATATTTTGGATAATCTCATACGCCTTGGTAAAGAAGGTTGGGATTAATCATTAATCAAACACCACGAGGAATTTTGATGATTTTTTTAGACACCACTTATGTTAATGGTTTGATAATTAAAAAAGATCCCTATAAGAAATCTTCAGAAAATATCAAACCATTTTTGGACAAAGAAGCAAAAGCAACCAACATCACAGTTCTAGTTGAGGTATTAAATAGTCTAAAGAGAAATAATTTTAATGGAAATGTCAAGGACATTGTTAATCAATTGTTTAATGTTCATATTTTTGATTTTTTGTCAAAAGAAGATTATAAAAAAGCTATGGAACTGTTTAGATTTTACAATCATGCCATTAATTTTGCAGATTGTACTATATTAGTATCTATGCAAAAACATGGAATTACCAGAATTGCAACATTTGATTCTGATTTTGACAAAATCCATTGGATTAATAGAATATGTGGGTTTTTTTAACTCATTTTAATTATTGTGAAATGATTCATCTTATTTAATCAATTAATTTCGTGTTATTGATGCAACTATTGTTTCGATGCTTTTGACAGATTTGATTATAAAATATTTTTTTCTTATTACTTCTATTTTTTAGAGAATTTCCAAATAATCCACAACCTTTATAAATAGTGATAAACATATTTATTCTTAATATTCATATTAACCTAAGGTTATCTTAACTATGGTTTTTGTTTTAATTTGCGCAAATCATTTTAATTCAATTTTGAATATTATATCCTACAAAAGGAGGATATTTTTGAGTAGAGGAAAACGACCAAAGTGGATGATTGAAATAGCGATTGAAAGAATGAATATTCTTTTTGAGCGTGCAGAGATGGAATTCATCACCCATCCTGAAAGATCCAATCGTTATGTTGAACTTGCTTTAAAGCTATCCACCAAATACAATACCAAAATTCCCGAAAAATGGCAAAGGAGGTATTGTAAGAAATGTAAGAAATTCCTTTACCCGGGTCATAATTGCACCGTCCGGCTAATTAACTCAGAAGTTAATATTTTTTGTGGTGAATGTGGCCATGTCATGAAAATTCCTTATCATAAGGAAAAGAAACTTAAAAGGAGAGCTAAATATGAGTCAATCAAAAAAAGAAATGATGAATAGAGCTCTTTCCGCGATGACAATTAATATTGGTAAGGCTGGTGTTAATGATAATGTTATTGAAGAAATCAAACGCCAACTTGAAGCTAATGAAATTGTTAAACTTAAATTTGCAAAAAATATCGCTAGAGATAAAGATGATTACATCGACGAAATTGTCACTAAAACCAGAGCGAAGCTCATTGACGTTAGGGGACATGTTGCTGTAATCTATAAGAAAAAGCCTTAAACATTATAAATTTAGAGTTACAGGCCCTATTTTTTTAGGTCTTAAATTTACAGTGGATTAAGCTACAATTATTTAATAAAATATTGGAGAATTAATATGACTACTGTATTTGATGTACCTGCAGATTTATTAATTGAAAAAGTCGCAGACGAATTAAAAAATAATGATAAAATCAATTCCCCTGCATGGTCCAATTTTGTCAAAACTGGTGTTCACAAAGAAAGAAAACCAGAAAATGCTGATTGGTGGTATGTAAGAGCTGCTTCTATCATCAGAAGAGTTTACATGGATGGTCCTGTAGGAGTTATGAGTTTAAGAACTTTCTACGGTGGTAAAAAAGACCGTGGTGTACGTCCTGAAGTATTTAGGAAAGGTAGCGGATCTATCATCAGACACGCACTTCACCAATTAGAAGATGCGGGATATGTAGAAAAAGTTGAAGGTGGAAGAGTTATCAGTCCAGCAGGAAGATCATTCTTAGATAAAATTTCTGCTGAAATCATTAAAGATATTCCTGAACTTGAAAAATACTAATTATAATTCGGAGAGTTTGATATGAGCGATTTAGATGAAATTCGTCAAAAAAGAATGGCTGAATTACAAGCTCAACAAGCTGCTATGCAGAATCAACAAATGCAGCAACAACAAGCTGCTGCACAGGCACAACAGCAAGAAGCACAAAGGCAACAGTTCGAAGCTCAGAAAAAACAAATTTTGAGTCAAATTTTGACTCCTGAAGCTCGTACTAGATTAGGCAATCTCAGATTAACAAAACCCGAACTTGTTGAACAAATTGAACTTCAATTAATTCAATCAGCTCAAGCTGGAAGTTTAAGAGGTAAAGTTACAGATGAGCAGTTAAAAGTCTTATTAAGACAAATATCTGGTCAGAAAAGAGAAATTAAAATTACAAGGAAATAATATCAATGAAAGCTGGTGTATTATATAGTGGTGGCAAAGATTCATCTTTCATGGCCGTGATGCTTAAGAGATTAGGTCTTGATGTAGAATTGTGCACTGCTAATTTTGGTGTTTATAAATCATATATTCCAGCATCTAAATCAGCAAAATCTTTAGGCTTTAATCACAGAGTTATTGATTTGGACATTGGTCTGTTGGATAAGACCTGTGATATGATTATGAATGACGGATTTCCGAATGATGGGATTAAATTCATTCATGAAAATGTTGTAGAGAATGTTGCTGAAGAATATGATATTATTGCTGATGGGACAAGACGTGATGACAGGACTCCAAAACTCAATATCAATCAAATAAAAAGTCTTGAAGACAGAAAAAACGTTCAATATATAAATTTGGACAGTTTCGGTCACAAATCTGTGAAATTAATAACATCCAATTTGTTTGAAATTTCCCATGAAAAGTCAAATAAGGATAACAGCTCAGATTATGAGGTTGAAATAAGAACTTTGATTGATGAGAAAGGAGGAAATTCATTGGACATATTCCCTGAACATTATCAAACTCGTGTTATTGGATATAAAAAATAATTATTATTACAGGTGATAAAATGAGTAGAAATAAACCATTAGCTAAAAAATTAAGGATGGCAAAAGCAAACAAACAAAATAGGAGAATTCCAATCTGGGCTTATGCTAAAACTAACCGTAAACTTAGATACAGACCAAAACCTAGACATTGGAGAAGAAACAGTCTTAAATTATAATGAGGGGTTATTATGGAAAGAGTTTACACAATTCCACTTAGAAATGTGAAAAATGTTAAAAGGACTATCAGAGCTCCTAGAGCTATTAGAGAAGTTAAAAACTTTTTAACTAAACACATGAAAGCTGAAGATGTTAAAATTGATGAATCTATCAATCATGCTATTTGGGAAAGAGGTATTCAAAAAATACCTTCTAAAATTACTGTAAAAGCGGTTAAAGATGATGATGGTATTGTAACAGCTACTTTAGCAGAATAGCTATAGTACCTTTTACCATGCTATTGAGTAATGTGAGGTGACAATATGTTAAATAGAGTTGATATTGTAGGAAATCCGAATGTAGGAGTATTTATCATTGCAACCGATGATGTAGCTATTGTTCCTTATTCTCTTTTAGATGAAAAAGCGGAAATTATTAAGGAAACATTAGACGTCGATGTTGTTAAAGCTTCTATATCTGGTAGCAGTCTCATTGGATCTTTAGCTGTAGCTAATTCTAATGGTATCGTTGTTTCCCCACATGTGTTAGATAGAGAAATTGAACAATTTAAAAAGCTTGGTTTGAATGTAGATACCCTTCCAGGTCAATACACTGCAGTTGGTAATATTATTGCAGCAAATGACAAAGGTGCTATTGCAAGTCCGTTTTTAGAACCAGACGCTATTCAAGTAATTGAAGAAACTTTAGATGTTGATGTAAAATCTTCTTCTATCGTTGGAAGTGATATTATTGGTTCTTTAGTTAGCGTAACTAATAAAGGATTTTTAATGAGTAATCAGGCTATGAATAGTGAAATCAATTTTGCTCAAGAAGTATTTGGTGTAGAAGGAGACATAGGTACTGTTGGAAAAGGTATTCCATTAGTTGGTGCATGCATCATTTCCAATTCAAATGGTGCTATTGTTGCTAAAGACAGTACTGGTCCTGAAATGGCTAGAGTTGAAGAGGCATTAGGCTTTTTAGATGATTTTTAATTAATATATCATGAGGGATTTAATATGATAACAAAAATTTACAGAGTTAAAGGTACTTTTGTAATGGGCGATGAATATCATAAGTTTACCAAAGAATACAAAGCTACTTGTGAAGATGATGTAGAACAAAAAATTTATCAACGTTTCGGAAGTAAACATGGTATTAACAGGAACCAAATTTCTATTAAAGAAATCGAAGAAATTGCTCCTGAAGATGTTTTAGACCCAATCGTAAAAGAAATTTTATAAATACATTTAAGGTGTAATCATGGAAGATCAGCAAAGATTAAATAATCTTCTTAATGAAATTAATGCATACAGACAACAAGCAGACTTAATTCAACAACAAATTGAATTAATTCAAGCTTCCATTGCTGAAGTCGATGCATTATCCAACACTTTAGATGACATTGAAGGAAAAGATTCTATTGAAGCTTTCGTTCCTGTAGGTGCTGGTTCTTTCATTAAAGGGGAACTTAAAAGTACTGATGAAATTATTGTAAGTATTGGTTCAGGTATTGCTGTTAAAAAAGATGCAGACGGCGCTCGTGAAATCATTGCTGGACAAAAAGAAGATTTAAAAGACAGTTTAGATAAGATGTTAGCTAACTTACAGCAAGTCACTGACATTGTTGGAAATCTTCAAGCTCAAGCAGAACAATTAGCTGCTGCTGCTCAAGGCAATATGACTCAAATGGGTTAAATACTTTTACAATTTTTTCTTTTTCTATTTTTTTTAAATTTTACTATACTTTTTTTCAAAACACTTTTATATTAATGATGTAATATATTTTTAGTGGAGGTTAACTCTTGAAATTTAATAGAACATTAATTGTTGGTTTAGCAATTTTAATGGTTTTACTTAGTGGATGTCTGGTTTTTGCAGAAGATACTAATGGGACTGATGATGGCCTTCTTGATAATGAAACTGATGTTGACGATGATCCAGAAGACAACGGTACTGAAGTGGATGACATTGGAGTTGTTAACGGTACTTTGCCGCCAGAACCTGATAATTCTACTGTCGATATATCTTATGCAATATCTAGTGAACCTACACAATCAGATAATGGCACTGAAGATGCCACTAAAAATGCCACTACCGTTTCAGATAATCATGCAACAGGTAATCCATTAGTGGTATTATTATTTGCAGCGGTAGGTATTGGTGTTGCTTCATTAAGACGTAGGAAATAATTTTTAAAGATTTTTTTTAAAAATCTTCTCTTTTTTATTTTTTTAACTAATTTTTTCATAATTTATATAATATAAAAAATATAAATACACATAATTAAATTTTTAACTAACTTTTAAGGTTGGGTTATTTTTGTTTGAATCATTAAAAAAGAAATTTTCACGTACAAGTGAAAAATTAGAAGAAGAGCTTATAGAAGAAGCTGAAAAAGAAGATAATCTTCAAGAGGAATCTGGTAAAAGATTTTCATTTTTCTCATTTGGTCGTAAAAAAGAAGAAAAGAAAGAAGAAGAGGATGAATCCAATTTAATTCCTGAAACTACTGAAGAAACTGAAGCTGAATCAACTGAAGAGACAAAAGAATCTGATGATGGCGTTAAGGAAGAGAAAAAATCTCGCTTCTGGAGCAGCTCTAAGGATGAGTCTGACGATGAAGAGGATGTTGATGAATCCGACAAAGATGCAGATGATACAGAAGATGAACCTGATGTAGGGGAAGTTGATGAACCTGAAGAAGAGGTTAAAGAGGAGAAGAAATCTCGCTTCTGGAGCAGGTCTAAGGATGAGTCTGACGATGAAGAGGATGTTGATGAACCTGAAGAAGAGGTTAAAGAGGAGAAAAAGTCCCATTTCTGGAGCAGGTCTAAAGATAAGTCTGATGATGAAGATTCCGAAGACAAAGAAAAAGATGATTCTTCTGAAGAGAAAAAGTCTCATTTCTGGAGCAGGTCTAAAGATAAGTCTGATAAGGAAGACATTTCTGCAGATGGTGAAGCTACTGGAGGTTTATTCTCATTTGTCCGCGAAAAAACTATTTCTGAAAAACACGTTGAAGATATTTTATGGGAGCTTGAAATGGAGCTCTTGCAGGGTGATGTAGCTATGGAAGTTGCAACAGAAGTGGTTGACAGTGTTAAAAACGATTTGGTCGGTAAAAAAATAAAAAGAAGCAATGACATTACTGAATACACTTTCATTGCTTTGAGAAATGCTGTATCTGATATAATCGACATTCCTGGAAAATCAATGACAGAGATGATTGAAGAGAAAAAAGCTCAAGGGGAACCTCTTGTAGTGATGTTTGTTGGAATTAATGGTACTGGTAAAACTACAACAATCGGTAAATTGGCTAATTATTATCTTAAAAAGGGTTACACTCCAGTAATTGCGGCTTCAGATACATTTAGAGCAGGAGCTATTGAACAAGTTACTTATCATGCTGATAATGTAGGTGTTAAAATCATTAAACACAAAAAAGGTTCAGATCCAGCAGCTGTAGCATTTGATGCAGTTGAACATGCAAAAGCACAAGGAAAAGAATTAGTTTTAATTGATACTGCCGGTAGAATGCAAACTAATGTTAACCTTATGGATGAAATGAAAAAGATTAAAAGAGTTGCTAATCCTGATTTGGTTATCTTTGTAGGTGATGCATTAACAGGTAATGATGCAACAGAACAGGCAATCAAATTTAATGATGCAATTGACATTGATGGAGTTATTTTAACAAAAGCGGATGCAGACAGTAAGGGTGGAGCATCACTTTCAATCGGTTATGTAATACAGAAACCTATAATGTTTTTAGGCGTAGGTCAAGGATACGATGATATTAAGGAATATGATGCTGAATGGATGCTAGACCAATTATTTAGCGAAAGTGAAGAGGCAGAAGTCTTAGAGGAATAAAATGGATTCTCGAAAAATATTATTCGTTGCGCTTATAGTTCTGATATTATTTGCTATTGGATTCAACCTATTCGGTTTTGAACATAATAATCCTTTGGCGGAATCATTGAAGGCACATGAATCTAAGGAAGATGTATCTATGGCGGTAACTGGAGACATTATGCTAGGACGTAATGTTGCAGGTGCAATAGGCTCTGATTCACTTCCACTTGCTGGAATAAGCAATGTAACTTCAAATGTTGATTTGTTGCTCATAAACTTGGAAAATGCCGCAACCACATCTGAAAATGCAGTTAAGGGAGACATTCCACTTAAATGCAATCCGAGTGATGTGGTGCTTGCTAAGGGAAACAACAATACTATAGCTGCTCTTGCAAATAATCACGTTTGTGATTATGGCATTGGTGGAATGAATGATACTATCAAAACAGTTAAGGATGTTGGAATTACTCCAATCGGTGCGGGTAGTGATGAAAATCAGGCTCATGCTCCTGCTGTTGAAGAGATTGGCGGAAGGAACATTACCATATTCAACTATATGGATTCAAATAACTTCGCCGAATATGATTATCAGACAATGCCTTATGCTAATGGTTCAGCGCCAGGATACTCTGCATATAATTCTCAAGTAGCTCAAAAACAAATTTCTGATGCTCGAGGTAATGGATCAGACTTTGTTGTTGCTTATTTACACTTTGGAAACGAATATTCAACATCTCCTAATGAGGATCAAGTCAAAATCGCTCATGAATTGATTGATTATGGGGCAGATGTTGTTATAGGCTCACATCCTCACGTTACTCAAGGTGTGGATATGTATAAGGGAAAACCTATATTCTACAGTTTAGGAAACTGTGTATTTGACATGTCAGGCAATGGTGTGGAAAATGCATATATTCTTAAAATAGATTTGGTAAATAACACGGGTAAGTGTACAGTATATCCAGTATACATTTCAGGTTATCTGCCACACTTTATGGATAAGGATTCTGGCAATTCTCTTTTAAATGGCCTTACTCCTAAGTGCAATGAGTTTAAGGTTGACAATGGTGTAGGTACATTGGAATTTAATTTAACTGAAGAAAAATAGAATTTGATTTAAATTCTTTATTTTCTTTTTTATTTCTTTTATTTTATTGATTTTTTTATTTTTGCTTTTAATTTATCTTATTTTATTTATAATCAGTATAAATCTTATTATTTTTACTGCAATAAGCCAATATATTTATATTTTATTCATGGTTCTATCATTATTTTTCTAAAATTAATTCATATTGTTTGAGCTTATTGCATAGTATTTAAAGAATATTATTCTTTTATTTTCTATTTATACATATGTTATATCTTTTTTTATCAATTTAATTTATTTTCATTCGTTTTTTTAAATTTAAAGTTTTAAAAACATTTATATATGTATGATTAATATATTTTATGTTACAAGATATTTTTTTTAAAAATACATTGGACGGTGAAAAAATTTCGATAAAACGTAAATCATTGTTTATTGCATTTGCATTATTGATTTTCCTTTTTATTGGATGTGTAAGTGCAAGTGAAGATGGTAATGTTTCAGTAATTGAAAAAACAAATGGTAATTCTGAATTATTATCTTCAAATATTAATTTAAATGAGAAAGTTGAATTAGAAAAAGATTTAAATGAAAATTCAGTTGTTAAAGAGGATAACTCTCAGGAGGTTATTGGCAATGGTTCCCCATCTGCTAAGGTAGTTGAAGATAAAAAAGCTTCCTTGAAAGTTGTATCCTCACCGACTATAATTAAAGGAAACTATTTTCAGGTAAAACTTTCAGATGAAAATGGAACTGGAATAACAAAAAAGAAGGTTTCAATTGTGGTCGATGGAAAGACATACAAGAGGAATACTGATGCTAAAGGTATTGCAAGTTTAAGAATAAATCTTGCTAAAAACTATTATGATGTAAAATATTCCTTCAAGGGTGATGGATATACTTCCGCTTCAGGTTCAAGTAATATTTTGGTGCTTACTAAAACTCAATCTACATTCAAAGCATCTAATTATGTTGCATACAAAGGTTTTTCTAATCCGTTTACTGTTACACTAAGTGCTGATGGAATAAAATTAAAAAATAAAAAAATTAGATTTAATATTAATGGAAAAAATTATTATAGGACAACTAATTCCAAAGGTAAGGCTAGTTTGGAAATTAAACTTGCCAAGGGATCTTATCCAATTAAATACACTTTTACTGGTGAGAAAAATATTGATTCAACTTCAGCTAAATCAAAAATAACAGTTAAAAAAATGACTACCAAGATTTCCAGAGCAAATTCAGTAAAATATTATCACAAAACCACAGCACCTTTCAAAGTTAAAGTTGTTGATGCAAGAGGAAATCCTGTTGTGGGTAATGTAACATTTTCAATTAACAAAAAGAAATACACTAGGAATATTAATTCCAATGGTATCGCAAGTTTGAACATCAAATTAAGTCAAGGTTCTTATAAAATTAGTTATACATTTGCAAAAACTTCTCTTTATGAAAAGTCTAGTGGTTCAGCAACATTAAACATTAAAACTTTAGGTAAATGTGTGAATAATGGATATTGGCTTTTCGGGTATAATATGAAAAATGTCAATTTGGATAAATTGGCTAAAACTTCAACCAAACACATCTTTTTGAATTTTGCTGCTCTTGAAAAACACGGCAAAAGTGCTGTAGAGACTTTCATAGCTGATGCAAAGAAAAAAGGAATCTCTGTTCACATATGGATGCAGATATTCTATACTGGTGGAAAATGGATTTCTGCTACAAATGGTGATGGTAGTTATAAATATTCCTTCTTCAATTCTAAAATCAATGAAGCTAAGGAATATGCTAATCTTAAAGGTGTTGCAGGGGTTCATATGGATTATTTAAGATTCCCTGGAACTGCATATAAACATGCTAATGGTGTGGAAGCCATTAATTACTTTACAAAAAGTCTTTGTAATGAGATTCATAAAATTAATTCAAAACTCATTGTTTCCGCTGCTGTAATGCCTGAAACAGATTCAAATAAATATTATTATGGTCAGGATATTCCAACATTATCCAAATATCTGGATGTTGTAATTCCAATGATTTATAAGGGAAATTATGCTTCCGGAACATCTTGGATTGAATCAACCACTGCTAAATTTGTAAAAATGAGTAATGGTGCTCAAATTTGGACTGGTATTCAATCATATAGGTCTGATGATGATGTAACTAGTTTATCTTCTTCAGAACTTTTAAAAGATTATAAGGCAGCTGCAAATGGCGGTGCAACAGGTGTTATTTCATTCAGATGGGAAATATCTAAATTAATTGATTTTGATTTGATATAACAAATTCCATTTTTTATTTTTATTTTTCAGGTGGTAAAATGCAAAAAAAATTTCTAATTCCGTTATTTCTTTTGACACTTATTTTAGCTATTTCTTCAGTTTCCGCATCTGAAAATGCTACTGATGTTGTTGATGTGTCTGAAGTCGAAGTTAATGATATAAGTGTTTTGGAGGATGCTTCTAGTGATAATCAGGTTTTAAGCAAAGAAGATTCCAGTCAAATTACTCAAATGGCCGACAATCAATTGGTGGGTGATAATTCATCTCAAACTGTAAAATCAAAATCTTCAGTTTCTGCATCAAAGGTAAGTGGATATGAATCATTCGCCACTAAATTTGTTGTTAAATTGACAATTGATGGTAAACCGGCATCTGGAAAAAATATTCTTATTGATGTTGATGGTAAGAATTATACACGCAAAACCAATGATGATGGTCAAGCTATTTTAAATATTAAGCTTTCAAAAGGCACCTATAAGGTTAAATTTACATATGCTGGAGATGAGAATGTAACTTCTTCAAAAGGAAGCAGTAAAATATATGTTTATAAACCTATGAAAACCAAATTAATAGCTGATAAGTATCTTAATTTCCGTCAAGGATTAACATCACTATTCTATGTTAAATTGGTGGATATAAATTCTAAAGCTATAAAAGGGCAAATGGTTACAATTAAAGTTGCTGGAAAGACATATAAAGTTAAAACTACTAAGAATGGTTATGCTAAAGTTTTTTTAAGTCTTAAAAAAGGCAATTATAAGATCAAATGTTCATTTTCTAAAAAGCAGCCTTATCTTTCAAGCTCAAAAAATGTAAAAATTAAAGTGAGGGCAAAGATGGCAAAAGGAAATGGGTACTGGTTATGGCCAAAACATATGGCATCCTTAGATTTAAAGAATCTTGCAAACAGGGGTACTAAACATATCTTTTTACTTAGTGATGCCATTTCTTCATATGGGAAATCTTATGTTGTTTCATGGATTAAAAGAGCCAACAGCTATGGAATGAAAGTTCATATATGGATGTTGGTGTGCTATAATGGTGGTGATTGGGTAAGTCCTGTCCGTGATGATGGATCATATAAACACGCTTTCATTAATCAAAAAATAAATGAGGCAAAATACTATGCTAAGATTAGTGGTGTAGCAGGGGTTCATCTTGACTATATGAGATATGGTGGTACTGCTCATAAACACATTAACGCTGTTCAATCCATTACATATATAGTTAAAAAGATAAGTTATGCTGTTCACAGCATTAAACCTAATGCAATTGTTTCTGTTGCTGTAATGCCTGAACCGGACATGATGCTTTATTATTATGGTCAAGATATTCCACAATTGAGCAAATATGCTGACGCTCTACTTCCAATGGTCTATAAAAGTGCTTATGGTAAAAACACTAATTGGATTAAATCCGTAACCAAAACATTTGTCAAACAGTCAAATGGTGCTAAAATTTGGACAGGTATTGAATCATATAAGTCTGAAAATAATCCGGTTAGTTTGTCATATGCCGCATTGATGAAAGATGCAAGGACTGCTATGGCCGGTGGTGCTGACGGCGTTGTAATATTCAGAATTGGTTTGACAAAGTATCTTAATTTTAAAAATGTATAGAAAACTTTGTTTTCTTTACCATTTTCTTTTTGATATAGCTTTTAATCTCTTTTTTTCTATATTTTTCTTTTTATCTGACTGGTATTGTTTTCGTTGTCGGTTGGTTGTAGTTTCATTGTTTCGCATGATGGTTACCAGGTCTATTGAATTGTCGCTGCATGCCATTAGTATTCTAATTTCTTTGTAATTTTTTGAACTTGGGGCATTATAAACAGCAGCATAAATGTTTTTTTCCACATGTTCCCAGCTGATTGGTTCTTCATTCATTAAACAGTCTATGACATAGCTCCTTTCAATTCCATTGTCATCCAATCTTTCCTGGAAGTGCCTGTTTTCAAAACACCAATTGATTCCTGCAGTATCTCCCATTATAAATTTATCAAATACATTCATGTTATTCACTACAATTAAATCTGTAATATTTATTATATATTACTTATAGAAATTTACATGTTAGAGGAATTTATCATGTCGGAACGAAATCAGTGGGATTCATCAATAGCATTTATTTTTGCAATGATTGGTGCGGCAGTAGGTCTTGGAAACATCTGGCGTTTCAGTTATGTTCTTTATTCTAATGGTGGAGGATCATTTTTCATTCCATACTTTATTGCAATTGCTATTATGGGTATTCCATTTTTAATATTAGAATATGGTGTGGGTTTCAGTTTCAAGGAATCGTTTTCAAAGATTATGAAGAAAATCAATCCTAAATTTGAGATTATTGCTTGGATACTGGTTCTTTTTGTGTTTATAGTTACAATTTATTATATGGTTATTTTAAGTTGGGATTTGGTATATCTTTTAAGCAGTTTCACTTTTAGTTGGGGAACTGATGCAGCGGCTTACTTTACTCAAAATGTCGGTGGAAGTTCAAATCTGTCCAATGTTGGCTTCTTATTGATTCCTACAACAGTCGGAGTATTGCTATTATGGGTTGTTTTATGGTTCATCGCTCATAGAAATGTTGATAAAGGAATAGGTAAGGTTTCTAAAATTCTCATTCCAGCTTTGTTTGTTATAATGGGGATAATAGTCATTTATGCTTTGACTTTGCCTGGTGCAGGAATTGGTGTTAATACTCTGCTCACTCCTGATTGGAGCAAACTTATGGATGTTAATATTTGGCTGGCCGCTTTTGCTCAAATCATATTTTCATTAAGTATGGGTCAGGCTATTGCTCTTACATATGCTAGTTATTTACCTGAAAACTCCAAATTGATTGATAATGTATTGATTGTTGTTGCATCCAACTCTGCTTTTGAAATATTTACTGCATTTGGTGTATTTTCAATTTTAGGTTACATGTCATTTACTTCGGGAACTCCTATGGTTCAATTAATTACTGAGGGTACTGGTTTAATTTTCATTGTTTTCCCAATGATTTTTAATATTATGGGTCCTATTGGACGTATTTTAGCTCCATTGCTGTTCTTGGCGATTTTATTTGCAGGAGTTACATCAGCATTAGGATTTTTCGAGCCGATGTTGAATTCAACTGCAGATAAATTAGGGTGGTCTCGTAAAAAAGCCGCAACTATTTTGGCAGTTATCGGTTGTGCATTTTCATTAATCTTAACTACAGGTATCAGTAGCTATTTGGTAGGAATTATTGATTCATTTGTAAATGAATTTGGAATATTGCTGTTAATTGGAGTACAATGTATTATATTTGCTTGGTTCTATGGTGTTGAACACTTTTTACCAGCATTAAATGAATTTTCCACTTTTTCAGTAGGTAAAACATGGATGTTTATAATTAAATACTTGCTTCCAATCGTTTTAATGGTGATGTGGGCAATAGGTATTGTTACATTATTCAGTTCTGCCAAACCATTTGAAATAATGATTGACTTGATTATTATTGTTATGGTTTTAGTATTTTCATTCCTACTTACTAAAGTTAAACCTGCCGGTGAATAATTAATTTTATTCACTTTTATTTTTTAATATATATCAGTAACTTAAAATTGTTCTTTTTTTCATTTCGATTTGTTTTAATTAAAATTATAATTAATTATTATTGTAGTTAGAGTACTCACTCATAAAATAATTATTCATTAATTTAATTATTTGTGATGGTTTGTGTGTGGCGTTATTCCAATCAATATGTTTTGTAGGCATCATAAGCTGCATATGCGGAATAAATTATGCTTATGAAATGTCCAAACGGATTGTTAATGAAAAAATAAATGAAAATGTTTAAAAATATCAATACTATAAACATTGCAATTCCCTTTTGCTTGTCTCCGTTAATTGCCTGACCAAGTCCAGGTATTATAAATGAGAGAACTGCATTCACCAATGCATCGTTAGCCATATTTTACCCTCCAAATTGAAATTAGTAACTTTAACTAGAATCTGCATTTCAGCATATTCTGATTGTTAATGTTATATTTTTTTAATTGATGTAAAATAATTTTTCTATTGTTGATGTTGGTTGCAACTGTGCAATTAAAAAATTCCATATTTGATGAATGAAATTGCAAAAACAATCAAATAATTTAATATTCCAAGTATCAGGAATGTTTTTTCTAAAATGGACTGCCATTTTGTTGGAATTGCATTTTCATCATATAATTTTTTAACAATCATTAATATTAGGGCAATCAATGCAAAATAAAGGAATATTGTAACTCTTGCACCTGAAGGAAATACAACAGGGGAAAATCCAACAATAAATCTTGAAATGAATCCTCCAATGAATATGAACACCGGGAAGAGATTTTTTGGGAAAGCTTTAACAAGCATTATGCAACTGCTGATTAAAAGATAAAGGCTAATTATCACGACACTAATTGAATTCATGTTAAGTGCTGGAACGCCTTCATAGGTGAATAACTTCAGTGTCTCTGTAAGGTAAGGAGTTGCACCAACGATCTGTTTAAACATTTTCGGAATCACGATTAATGGTGAACTTTTAATGACATTTGAAAAGCTTCCAAGAGATTTCACGGAACTGTCTAAAATGGAAATGTCAATGAAAGCATTGAAAATTGTTATGAACAATATTATGAAAATATTGAAGTAGCAAAAGTATTTCAAATATTTATTATTTGATTTGATGATTGCATAAACACTCAAAATAATATAAAACAGTGGGAATATTATCTTCTGTTCTATTAATGTTCCAAATGTTGTAACAAGACCTAAATATGACTTTTCAATAATTGTGAAATTGACAAATTCAGGATACCAGAAAGCAGCCTCGTGTGCAAATCGTATGCTGTTTCCAGGTGCTGTTAATATAAAAATTAGTGAAATAAGAGCTACTGCTGTAGCCATCAAATTAAATTTGTTGATGCTTTTTTTGTTAATTACGGAGTTCAGCAAGTATAATAGGTTAAATCCAAATACCAATGCTCCGCTCTGCTCCTGATTTGCAGCATATAACAGTGCTAAAAATGAAATGATGTATATGTATTTATTTACCTTTTCACCATGGGCTTCATAAATCAGCGGTATGAATGATATCATTCCAAATGCAAAACACCATGAATAGTTGAGGGTTGTTGAAATCCAACCGGCACTTGCCATTTCATAAAATGGATACATCAAAAACAGCAGAACTCCAAGATAAGCAATCTTTTTTGAATAGTTTTTGTTTACTAATTTGATAATATAGTAGACTCCAACAGTATAAATTATAACATCCAATAGTTTCCAGACTATCATGTCTAGACGAGCTAAAATTACTAAAATACCGTCAATAATTAGTCTGCTAGACCAGTTATAATATCTATAATGGAGATAGTCAACTAAAGTTTGATTAGACAGGACTTTTGCATATTTGATGTCGTCTCCATTGAATCCCATAATTAAATGCAAAATCAGCATCAATACTGCAAAAAGGATAAATGGTGAATATTTTTTAATGTTATAATTCATATGTTCATATTTTTGTTTTTAAACTATATAAATTATCGTAGAATATTTCAATTAATTTGGAAAACAAGTCTGTTTAAAAATAAAAAAAGTGTTAGAGAAGTTAATCTCTAACGTCTAACTTTAAGTGTTGATTTTACGGCATCATATAAGTAACTTACTTTGATGGTGTATTTTTTGACTTTCAATTTATTGATAGCCGCTTTTTTGATGGTTACTTTAGCAATTCCCTTTTTGTTGGTTTTTCCTTTGTAGGTTTTACCATTAACCTTGAATTTCACAATTTTACTTTTAATTGCGGTTTTTCCTTTCTTAAGGGTAGCACTCAATACAAGTTTTTTAGCTGATTTTTTAACAGTTACAGTCTTTTTGGTTTTTAATACCTGTTTTACTGTTAATTTGTTTTTAACAGTTTGACCTTTGTAGGTAGCTTTTATGGTATATTTGCCAGGAGTGATTTTGGAAGGTATTTTCAAGGTTGCATATCCATTTTTATTGGTTTTTACCTTATATGTTTTTTTGCCGATTTTAATGGTTACGATTTGGTTTTTGCCCACAAATTGTCCGTTGTCATCTCTTACACGTACCTTGTATGTGTGTCCGTCATAGTAGTACATGTTTACATTTTTATTTCCAACGAATCTGGATACTATATTTATGGTTACCCTTAATTTTTCACCGGTTACTGGATTTACATAGTCAATGTAGTGTTTTCCGATTTTGCTTTTTGGATTGATAGGGTATTCATATATACCTTTTGCATCTGTTTCCTGGGTATATGATTTATTGTCAAATTTGAAGGTCACGTTAGTATTATTTAGAGGTTTTCCATTGGAGTCAAGGAACTGTACTCCGAATGTAGGTGATTTTGCGTTGTATGCTATGGTCATGCTTTTTTCATCATTGGTGAAAAGGGTTGTTTTTACTATTACGGCACTTGAGAATGTTTGATTCAGGTATGTTATGGTTACAAGGTAATCGCCGGTTGCTAAAACTCCCAGTGATACGTTACCGGTTCCATTGGTTATTTGTATTGTGTAATTTTTATTATTGAAACTGGCTTGTATTGTGTCTGCTTCAAAAACGTTGTAAACTGTAAATATGGTTTCATTATTATCTAAATATTTCACAACGTCTTTGGTAATATTCTTGCTGTGGTAAGTGTATGCTTTAACGGGAGCAATTACGTTTTTAGCTCCAAGATCGATAATTTTGCCGTTTTCAATCATATAATTTGTACCATTTATAGTAGGTGTTCTCATGTTTTCAACATATGGCATTGAAGTGGATTGAATTCTGATTTCAAAGGTGGAATTCGGGTCTACTGCAATGTATTTGTTCAATTTGATTGTTTCATATCCTGCGTGGGTTGATTTTCCACTTTGGGTATAAACCGGACGGTTATTTAGGAATATTTTAATGGTATATGGGCTTTTGGCTTTTTCAAAATATGTTCCAACAGCAGCAATTATGTCTCCGTTTTGACTTGTAAATAACTGTCCGTAGGTATCGCTATCGTAATAGTATTTGTTAGCTCCGTTCACTTCATTCTGGTAGAGTTTTTCATAGAGTTCAACATTATCGAATGTAAATCCTCCTGCAGGTGCTTTCAATGACTTGTCGTAGTATGAAATGTAGAAGTATCCTCCATCTCCCCATTCAGTTCCCCAACTGTTTTTACAAATCCATGCTCCGTTGCCTGGAGCTTTAGTTGAAAATTTGTTTTTTGAGAAGTTATCGTCCCATCCGACTAATGTGACGTAGTGGTTTCCATTGTATTTGGAGTTGTATATAGATTTGTACTTTGGACTGTATGATGGGTCATTTGAACTTGCACCATATACGAACAGGTTCATTGCACCGTATTTAGTCAGATATTGCTTAATGGCATTCTTATTCTGTATGTTTATGTAGACTGCGTTTACTGTACGGTATGCATCACCAGGATTATATGATATTGAGGAAATTTTCCCAAGTTCGTCGTATGTGTCATCGGATGTATTGACTGCTCCAAACCAGCTTACAAAGTATGATGTGGACATGTATAAATCTCCCTCTTCAACATCTGTCATCATTCCATATGGGGAATAACGCAATCCGAAGTTTTGAATATTGTTTTCGGAAATGTCTATTTCCTTTCCGGTTGCAATTAGGAATGATGATTCAAATGCGCCTGCTGCTCCGAATGCCCAGCATGAACCCATTGAACCTTGGTCCTTAACAGGGGTTACCAATCCTAAATCATTTAAATTGAAGTATTTATCTTTTGCAGAACCTTTGATAGGCTGAGGATTCAATATGATTCTTTCCCCGTTGTATCTGATGGTATAGTTGTAGTCTCTGTTATTTATTGTGCCTGTGTATTCTCCGCAGTTTGTTATATTGGAACCTTCATCATCGATTCTAGTGTATATGTCATCTTTGCTGTTGTTTTTAAACTGAGAATTCATGATTTTGTATAATGTGGTGTAGCTGTAAATCGCTCCACCTTTGCTTGCAACATTGTTTGTGAAAGTACATTCTCCAATGGTTGCGGTTTCATAGTCTAGGAGTATTGCACCACCATATCCGTCATTTTCATTTGCTTTGTTGTTTGTAAATGTGGAGTTGTTTATGTTCACGGTTGCATTTGAAGTATACACTGCTCCTCCATTTTCTTTTGCGACATTATTTGTGAATGTGGTGTTGAATATGTCGAGTGATCCTCCTAAATTGAGTATTGCCCCTCCAAACTCTGCTGAGTTTTTATCAAACAATGTGTTTAGGATTTCAACTAATCCTCCTTTGGCAAGTCCTCCATCACCGTAAATATCTACAAAGACTGCCCCAGCATTTTTGGCAGCGCTGACATTTATAAATTCACAGTTATCGATAGTTAAATAGGCATATTTGTTTGGTTCTCCACCTTTGACTGCAACAGCTCCTGCAGTTGCAGTGGCGGCCAAATTAATGAATTTTGATTTTTTGATTGTTGTTTTGAATGTGTTGTATATTGCGGTTGCATATCTTGAGGTTGTGTTTGCAAAAACACTGTTTGAAATATCTATGTTACAATTGCTTCCATAAATCAAACTCCATTTTATTGGATTTTTATTTGTAAATGTTGAGTTTTCTATAATAATGTTAGAATCCTTTCCAAATATTGCAGATCCGGATTCTGGTGCTGAGTTATCTATAAATTTGTCGTTGGTACTGTAATAGGAACTTTTACCACTACAGTATACTGCGCCTCCGTAATCTGAGGCATTTGTGTTCATGAATGTCACGTTTTCAGTAATCAGTGTGGCACCTGTCAATTCAATTGCAGTATCCTTGGTATTTTTTAAAATAAGATTTTTCAAAGTTAATGTGCCTTTTGACACTTTAAACATGACTGTTTTGCCGTCGGCATCAATCACGTGATTGTTTCCATTTATTGTATAATCTTTTTTAAATTCAATATGTTTTATTTTGTCAGTTTCTTTAAATTTGTAATCACTTTCTAAAGTTATTGAATCGCCTGATTCCTTTATTTCATTGGATAAATCGTCATATGATTTTTCGGAAGCATTGGAAAGGACATCCTGTGTGTCAGTCAGTTCCAATGTATCCTGCACTGTCTGATTTGCATCTTCAGCGCAGACGATTCCTGCAGTCATTATCAATAAAAATAGAAAGATTATGCTTGATTTTATGATTTTCAATTTAATCTTCTCCCTATTTTATGATTATAACTTTTGTATATTATTATATAAAAATTATAATTGTTTTCTTCAAATATTCAATATTTTGTTGAATTGTTTGCTTATTTTTCTGTATTGCTATGTTTTGGTTTTTGTAGTGGTAATAATTATATTCCATTTTTACAATCATATTTTAATAAAATTTAAATATGCTTTATGTTAAAAATAGTTATCATGTATTCAAGTATATTTGAATGCTGTTATCAATTATGTTGAGGTAATATATTGAAATTTAGTAAAATGATTTTTCTAACAGTTGTTTTATTGGCTATTTTATCTCTTGGTGCTGTAAGCGCACAAGAGGCTAATGATTCACTTCAGTTAGATTCTAGTGATAATTTTATTTTAAATGACGATTCTACCACTCCTGTAAATAATGATAAGGCTGTCTATGTCGAAACTGACGGTGATGATGCAGGATCAGGTAGTGAAAATAGCCCGTATGCTTCAATAAATAAGGCAATATCAAGCGTTAACGCATCTGATAATGCAGTTATCTATTTGGGCAACGGAAATTTTGTAGGTGAAAATAACACTGACTTGAGCATTAAACTTGCTCATAAAAACTATAATGGTAGTTTGACCATTATTGGTCAGGGTAGTAAAACTGTAATAGATGCAAATGGAACATCTCAAATCTTCAAATCCATAAGTGCTGATTCAATTGTAACATTAATGAACATTACTTTCATTAACGGTAAAGGTAAGTTAGGTTCAGCCATTTCAAATTCCGGTGATTTGACTATTGACGGATGTACCTTTGAAAATAACTCTGCTATCACATATGCTACAGTTTACCAGGATGATTCAAATAATTTAAGAATATATAATTCAGTATTCAAAGGAAATACCGCTGATTCAGGTAACTCTGCAGTTTATTTCAGTGAATATTCAGATTCTAAAAAATTTGAAGTTGAAATAGTTAATTCCACTTTCATCAACGGTACAACTTCATACAATTGGGCCGACTCTTCATGTGTCTTTATTGAAAACCCGAATTATGTTTTGGTTGAAAATAACAGATTCATTTCAACCAGCGGTACTGGAAAAGGCAGTGCACTGTATGCAAGAAGTAATAATGGTAAAATTATTGGAAACACATTTAAAGACTGTTCCTATGATGGGTCCAGTGATGGTGCAATATTATACATTGCAGGTAATGGAGTATATCTTGAAGGGAATACCTTTGAAAACTTCACTTCAACTAATGAAGTTCCAATTTACGCTTTAATGAACTTCAATGCAAAATTGGCTTTCAATGACTTGTTGGTTGATGGAACTTCCTTCAAATTAACCTGTAACATAACCGATGACCAAAACAACCCAGTATCATCATATTACAAAGTTACATTTTTCTTAAACGGTACTAAAATTGGTGAAACCACTGCAAACAAAGGTGTTGCTGCTTTAGATGTATCCAAATATTTGGATAATGGAAAATACGGCTTAACCGGTAGTTATGGTGATGAAAATCCATTAGAATGTGATGTTACTAATGGTACTGTTACTGTTGATTTCGATCACAACCCTGTCGAATATTGGGTTTCCGCTACTGGAGATGATGAAAAAGGTACTGGTAGTGAAAGCAATCCGTTCAAAACTCTCAAACATGCATTGGATACTGCATTGACAGATTCCGTAGATATTACAATTCGTATGAAAGATGGTTTATACAATGAAACTGGTGATTATGGATTATCTTACAGTAATGTAGCTAAAATAGCCATTATTGGTGAAAACTATGGAAAAACAATAATCAGTGCTAATAATAATGGTCGTTTCGTAACTTTAGGCGTTAACACTGATGTGTACATGAAAAACTTGAAATTGGTAAATGCAACTGGCACATCTTACAGATCTTTTGATGTACGTTACTTGACTATGGAAAACTGTATTGTGGATAACGTACAAAGATTCTATGCACAAAACAGTCCTTCCCATATCGTATTTAGAAATGTGACCTGGACCAATTCTCAACAATTAATGATGTATAATCCTGAAATTTATGATTCAGTCTTTGAAAACATTGTTTCTTCAGGTACTGGTAACCTCTGGCTTGCAACTGTAAATGATAAGGACTGGATTATTATTGAAAACTCCAAATTCATAAACATGACTTGTACTGGATATTCCGGTTCTGGTGTTGCATATGTCAGCGGTAACTTCAAAAGCCTAAACAACTTATATGATTCCAACAAGGCTACTAGGGACTCCGGTGCTTTATATGTGACTGCTAATCAAATAATCTCCATTAATGATACATTTATCAACAACCATGCTGACGATAATTATGGTGCAGCTTCATTCTATCCAAATGGTGAAAATGCAACATGTCATATTGAAAATGCTAAATTCATCAACAACACTGCAGGTAAAAATGGTGGAGCTGTAGCTTTATACGGTGGAGAAGTCATTAATACAATATTTGAAAACAACATTGCAGGCGCTAACGGTGGGGCAATTGTAATGCCTACTCATTCCTCATATGTCTACTTGTATGATTTGACCTTAAGTGGTGTATCATTCAAAAACAACAATGCAACTGACGGTACTGATATTTATATAACTCCTTCTTCCAATGCAAACAATTTACACTGTAACTTAAACGGCATGACCGTAAAATTAAACGATTTAACTACCAAAACATTAGAGGATGAAGTTTCAGCTGAAGTAACCCATGAATCAGGTGCTGTCATCAGTGGAGGAATAGTTACCTTCTACATGGACGGTTCCCGTATGGGTGAAGGTGCTGTTGAAAACGGTGTTGCAAAATTAGACTTCTTAGGATTTAAAAACAACGGAACATTTGCATTATCCGGTAATTACAGCAATGAAGCTAAAGATACTAAATATGTAAACGGTACTATAACTGTTGTTTTAGACCCATTAAAAGATAATGTGACATTATATGTTTCCGATGCTAAGGGTGACGATGTAAAAGGTACTGGTAGTATTGATGCTCCTTATAAAACAATCCAAACAGCTTTAATCAATGGATACAAACAATCTGCTGTTATCGTTGTTCGTGTTTTAGAAGGAACTTACTCAGGTGAAGGAAACACCAATTTAACTGTTGCCAGTTCATTAGATATTACAATTGTCGGTGATGGTAGAAATAAAACACTTATTGATGGCAGGGACTTGGATTGGTTCTTGAACATCGCAACTGGTAATGGTATTGTTAAAGTGGCCAATATGACTGTAGCTAACGTAACAATGAACTATGTCGATGCTAAAAAATACAACCAACATCCTGCAATCTCCATTGAAAACGGCGCTGTTATCTCCATTGAAAATATGGAATTCATCAGATGTCATGGTACTGAAGGTGGAGCAATATTCAACGAAGGAACAATGTCTGTAAAAGATTCCTTGTTCTTCAACAATGGGGACTCCAACAATGGTGCTGCAATCAAAAACATGGGTACTTTAACAGTATATTCTTCTGAATTTATTGCAAACCATGCTAAATACTACTCAACCATCTACAACGATGGTGAAATGTTCTTATATGACTCTTTCATACAAGATTCCATGCGTGTAAACGGTTGGACAGGTAATGCGATGGTAATTGGTGGAAAAGGTAATATTACCATGGTTAACACCACCATTTCAAGATCTGGTAAAACCTGTGATGAATTAATCGGAGCAGGTCAAACCTGGGCAAACAATCCTGGATTTGCAATCTCTATCGGTTCAACAGGTAATGTAAAAGTGGTCAACTCTACAATCGATGGTAATGATATAAATTACAAAGCACAATACATCAGCAATGTTGCTTTCGGAGGTTCTGGAAGTATTGGAGTATTCGTGCCATATGGATTGGAAGTTGTAAACACCAAAATCCTAAACTTGAAAGACATCATTTCCGCTTCCAAAGGTAGCAACCTCATTGATTCATGTTACATAGAAAACGTAACCTATGTCTCCGAGGGAACTTCATATGACTACAACATGACTGTGGTAAATTCCTACTTCGCTGACGGTACCACCATGGTAACCAAAAAGGATACTTCCAATGTGGTATTGAACAACAACTGGTGGGGCAGCAACGATAAGCCTGCATACAAAGTGGGCAGTGATGAAGTAAGTCCTGACACATGGTTGGTAATTGCATTGGATGTGGATGATGCTGGTGAATTACAAAAAGATGTTATCTTATCATTCAAAGTATCTGACGGTGAAAATGTAACTGATTATGATGCTTCTGCATTTGCTAGACAATTCACAATCTCTGGTGAAAACGCTACTGTAAATGTCACAGATGGAGAAATAACCGATAAAGTAACTGTTCCTGTTGTTGCTCAAGAAGGTAAAGGATACAAAATTACTGCTAGTGTTGATAATCAGACTGTTGAGCTAACAAGAATATATGCAGAAATCACTCCAAGTGCTGAACCTGTATATGTTGGTCAAAACGTAACTGTAGAAATTGCAGTTCCTGAAAATATAACTGGTAACGTTACTGTCACTATTGATGGTAAAAAATATGTAGCTGCTGTCAACGGAACCAAAGCTATTGCAATCATTTCTGATTTAGCTATTGGAAATTATTCTGCTAGTGTTGCTTTAATAAATGATGATGTTTACTTCTCTAAAGTAACTAACTTAGATATTAAAGTTCTCGGTATTGAAATCAATGCTCCAGATGTTGAAAAATACTTCAAAGGATCTCAAAAGTTAGTAATTACTGTAAAAGATAGTGATGGAAATGTTTTGGCTGGTGAAAAACTCTTAATAACTATTGATGGTAAAGAATATGATGCAACTACAAATGCTAGTGGTATTGCAACATTGGATTTAGATATGGCTGTGGGTAAATACACTGCAGAAATAGCACTCAATAGTACTAACGCTAGTGCAAGCATAACTATTAAGTCAACTGTTCCTGAAGAAAATGAAACTGAAGCTAAAGTTGCTAATAATGGATTTGAAGTTAAATTCATTGATTCTGAAGGTAATCCATTAGCTAATGCTTCTGTTGTCATGAGTGTAAACGGTAAAAACATTACCAAAACCACTGATGCAAATGGTATTGCTAAATTGACTAAAGCAGAAATCGGATCTAAAGCTGGTACCTACACTGTTACTGCTTATAATCCGGTCACTAACGAAACCGCTGTTTACAATGTTACAATCATTAACAGATTGACTGGTAATAAGAACATTAACATGTACTACTTCGATGGAACAAAATATTCCGTTAATGTATATGGTGATGACGGTAAACTTGTTGGCAAAAACCAAATTGTGGTTGTAAAAATAGGTAAGAAAACTTACAAAGTAAAAACCAATGCTAAAGGAAAAGCTATTCTTAAAATACCTAATACAATTACACCGGGTAAATATACAATAACAGCTAAATACAAAGATCAAACTGTTAAAAACACTTTAAAAGTTAAACAAGTCTTAAAAACTACCAAAACAGTTAAAGTTAAAAAATCTGCTAAAAAATTAATTTTAAAAGCAACCCTTAAAAAAGGAAAAGTTGCTATTAAAAACAAAAAAATAACATTCAAATTTAAAGGTAAAACATATAAGGCAAAAACCAATAAAAAAGGTCTTGCTAAAGTTACCGTTAAGAAAAATGTTATTAAAAAATTAAAAGTAGGTAAAAAATACACTGTTAAAGTTACTTACTTAAAAGATACTGTAAAAGGAACTGTTAAAGTTAGAAAATAGGGTTTTAACCTAAACCTTATTTTCATTATTTTTTTTTAAAATTTCTATTTTTATCAAGTGTACTTGTTTTTTTGACAACTTTTAAATACATTGTTGTAAAAAAATTATAACATAATAAACTTTGAATTATTTTCAAAATAATTTGATTTAATTTTGAGGTGGAAATATTAAAAATAGAAATATTCTGGCATTGCTGTTAATTATTTGTGTTATTGGCTTAACTTTAAATGCAGTATCAGCTTTCAATGAAACTGATGGTGACAGTAATGTATTTTCCATAAATGAGAATATTGAACCTCAAAAAATTAAAATTTCAGATGATGGTGTCGTGGAGAGTAATTCTGATGCCAATAATTTAACTTCAGAAGGCGGAAACACATTTGAAATTACTCAAATTACTTATGAAAATTATTTCAATCCAAGAGACGGTACAATTTTGCCGAACAGTGGAATTACAAGTGGTGACACAATAAAAATAGGAAATATATCCAACAGGGCATTTGTCATAGACCGTCCACTCACTGTAATGCCAATCACTTCAAACGACAAGATTACAAATGGTTATATTCATTTAATCAAGGGTAGTGACGGTTCAACCATAACAAATCTTACAATTAACAATACAAAGGGCACATTGACATTTAGAGGTGCAACCGTCGGTCAATTGCATGGTATCTGGTTAACTAATTCCAATTATAATCTAATTTCATATAATACAATCAGAATTGCCAATACTGGAGGAGTTTATGCCATGCCTATGGGCTGGTCCAGCAATAACAGAATCATTTACAATGATATGAAAACTTATATTTCATCAAACATTATTATGGGCCAATGTCATTATAATTTAATATCTCATAACAGTCTTGAGGTATTGTCCTATTCTGACCTATCCGTTACTAATTTAATTTACTTCAATCCGTTCAATCATGCAGATTATTCAGGTTCTCCATTATGTCTTGGCAATATAATTTCTTACAATTATCTTAAAGGATTCTGCACACTTCCAATGTCCATCATTTTGCAGATGACTTATGCAAATCATGATGGAACTGTTGTTGCCAACAATACTATTTTCAAAGGGTCATTTGGTATTAATTTAAATGGTGACAATGTATCCGTTTATGGAAATGTTGTGGATAATAGTGCTACAGGCATAAATGTTGCTGGAAAAAATTTCAAGGTATATAACAACACTGTAAGCGGCAGCAATCAAAAAGCGGGAATTCAGGTAGCAAACAATGATAATTCAACTTCCAAGGTCTATGACAACAATGTTACATTTGTTGATGTCGTATCTGCCATGAGTATAACAGGCAATGTCGATGCACATGACAATATAATAAATGTCAGGAACTATGGAATAGGAATATCCATCAGTGAAGATGGGGCAAACGTTCATGACAACAGAATCAAGACAAACAATGATGATGGCATATCTATTTTGGGCAGTAACAATAAGGTTGACAATAATATAATAACTACCAATGCAAGGGGAGTTTCAATACCTGCAAAAGGAAACGGCATTAGATATTATAATAATACGATTTCACGAAACACCATTACAAGCGACAGCTATGGTGTTTACATTGCGGGATTGGTATACAATACGGTCATTGTTGACAATGTTATAGAGACAAATAGCAGTGTCGGTATTTACAAGGATATTACTGATGAACTGTCTACTCGTGAAGAGGACAATATGGTGAATGGTGTCATACTGAAATCCACTGCAGTAATTATTAACGATACCAACTATTATGATTTCTTTGATAAGGATGGAAATCTGATGTATGAGTTTCCGGAAGGCAAAACTAAAGTACTAATATTAACATTCCTGACAAATAAGAATATAGTTCTAAATGAAAAAATTAATGTGATAAGTAATAAATTAAGTAATTTGCTATTTAACGTCACAATAACATTTAAAAATAACTCAAGCGGATCACTCATTCGTGATTTTAATTTTATAAACAATAACCGTAAAGCTATTGTACTTGATAACGTAAAGGATGTCAGCATTACTAAAAATAACATTAATGCTGAATTCAAAAAGGGAAGTTCGGACGATTCAGTTATCTTGATTAAAAATATTTGTGAAAATTCAATTTTCTCAAATAACAATATATTCATTAACTCCAAACGCAGCAATGTTTATGCAATTAAAGCAAATGATAATAATGTCTATCATGGATTTTTATTTGCTAACAATACCATAATTATGATTTCATCATCTGACTGTACTGCAATTTCTGCAGATTATTTGAGTGATTCTAAATTGAAATCAAACAATATTAATATTATATCCAACGGAACTTCATTAGGATTTGATTTATCTAACTCATTGGATGGTGTTGAACTGTCCGGCAATGAAATAATAATTCATGCGGATAAAAACGCATATTTAATCAAATTATCCAACGTTAATAATTCAACAATACATGATAATAAGTTATATGCACAAGCAAGTGAAGCTTATGGAATCTATGCAGTTAATTTAGCAGATGTTTCATTTAATGGAAATAATATTTCAACTTTTGGATGTGGTGGAAATTCAATATCTGGTTCAAATTGCAATAATTTGACCGTATTTAATAATTTAATTCACACAAACACTTCAAATCCAATCTTATTCACTGAAAATGTCAAATCCAACTCATTCATCATTGATGACGATAATTATGGTGTCTATTTTGATAAAAATGGAAACTTAAAAAGCGATTTGGTTGGTGAAAAAGCTACATTGATTTTAAATTTGACAAATAATCAGATTCTTAAAATCAACTCTGCTATTGAAATTTCTTCATTTGATGATGTTTCAGTATCGGCTTCCATAATATTTGGTGATAATGCTTCAAATTCAAAAATATATGGAATTAATTTTGTAAATGCTAGCATTACCTCAATCAATGCTTCAAATATTCAAATATTTAAAAATACTTTTTCAAACTCCACATTAACATTTTGTGCTGCTGAAAAGAGTATATTTAAAAACAATGATGTTTCAGAGGAATCCAAAATTATCATAAACAATGCAAAATCAATTCAAATTTTAAATAACACTTTCAACATAACTTCCAGTAATTTAAAAGTCATTTCTATTTTAAATGCTCAAAATACATTAATTAAAGATAATATCATCAATGCAAGTTCAAATTCACTGGTTGTTATTTGTTCCAATAATTCTTCCTGTGATGATATTAGAGATAATGTAATAACAGCATTTGGCGATTCTTCTTATGCCTATATGGCTTTGAATTCTAATTCCGCTCAGTTTATGGATAATAATGTTTATGTTAGTGGGGATGGGATAGAACAGGCCGGGGTTTTATTGATAAACTCTTCAAACAATGAAATATCTCAAAATCGCATTATTTCACACTCTGAAAACCCTCGGGAATATGCTGTTGAGATTATGAGTGATAAGAATCTCGACAACAAAGTTGTTAAAAATTATCTGATTAGTGCAAATGGTTTAAGATATGCCGATGAGGCTGTTAATGCAGAATTTGATATGGTTGATTTAAATACTCCTAGGGATGTTTTCGTTTCAGCTAATGGAAGTGATGTGGCTGGTGACGGTAGTGAATCAAATCCTTATCAGACAATTTCTAAAGCTATTGAGAATGCTCTAAACCACTCAATAATTTATGTTTCATATGGAAATTACAATGAATCAAATATTTTTATCAATAAAAACTTAACTCTCATTAGTTTGGGTGGTAAATCAGCAATAGATTGTGGAAACAATCAGCTATTTAACATATCCGAGCATTCATCATTTACAATATCCGGATTCATTATTAGGAATGCTCACAATGTTGAAGGAGGTTCCGTATTTATCAACAATGGTAAATTGCTTGTCAACAACTCATGCATTTTCAATTCCAGTTCATATTTTGACAATTCAAACCCTGTTTTCGATAGGGATGTAATCTATGATGATGGAGGTTTAAAAACAGCATACACAGTTGACTGCAGAAGAACAGGTATGGGGGGAGTTATTTTAAACAGGGGAGAACTAGTCATTAACTCTACAGTATTTTCAAATAATTTAGGTCATTGGGGTGGAGTCATAGCCGATTTCGGAAAAACATCTATAGAATCCAGTTTATTTGACAGTAACACTGGAGTTCATGGAGGGGTGATATTTTCAAACACTACATCTCCAATGAATATTAAAGATTCCATATTCAACAATAATGTTGCATTAACAAGCATTGACTACTGTGCAATAAGATTATACACAACAAGTTGGAGCATTGATGAAGGAAATCACCACCAACGTGGATCAGCATGTGAATTGGCTACAGGCGTAGGTGGGGTAATTTATGCAAATAATGATATTTTAATTGAAAATTCAGAATTCATTTCAAATTCTGCAAGAACTGGTGGAGCTATTGCATCTTATGATGGTAAATCCTCACCAAGTCTTGAATTAAGGAATTCTACATTTTTCAACAATAGAGCCAATGACACTAGATACTCAAATGGCTCAAACAATTTGAATTATTTCCAGTTCTCCACAGGATATCATGGTGGCGCAATATTGGGAAATTATAATAAATTGTATGTCTTGGGTAGTGAATTCTACTTCAATCAGGCCATTCAAAATGGTGGTGCAATGCAGGCAAGAGCAAAAGATGGTAAAATTCTAGATTCAATATTCACAGATAATACTGCAGGTATTAGCGGAGGAGCATTGGATATTTCCGATAATTTCTTAATAATGAGGTCAATCATTTCAAACAATTCAGCTAGTTATGGTGGAGCGATAGAATACGACTCCTCCGTATATTATGGACATATTCAGAATAATTTCAACATTTACAATTCAACAATATCTGGAAATAGGGCATTGACAAAAGGTGGGGCATTTAGTTTCGGTTCTGGAAATGTCTCTATCCGTGATTCAAATATTGTGGACAATTTTGCTCCAGCTTCAAGTACAGTCTACACAAGTACTAGCAGCAATGCATTTGACATGAGATACAACTATTGGGGAAGAACCCCAAGCGGATTTGCAGGACCTGACGATTCAGTATGGTCAGTAAGCAATAACCAGTTCAGGCCATGGTATGGGCAATGGATCAGATGGGATACACCAGTATCCAATGGAGACGATTCATCCAAAGATGATGATGGCAAGAATACCAATCCTATAATTAACCCAGACCCTAAAGATGATGCAAAGCACACTGGTTCATCAAATACAGGTTCAAGTGCATCAACAGGAACAACAATTGGTGGAAGGGGAAATTGGCCTTCTTATAATGGTGATGGCGACGGATTTAACCCTGGATATAATGGAATCGGGAATAATCATAATGGATTGTTTTCCTCACTTGGCGGAAGAGGATATTCAGGTCAGAATATTAATGGGGTGGCAAATGCCAATTCAAACTCTCAACATAACTCCAATGCCAACGGTAATGTGAACACTGACAGTTTAAGCAAATCCAACAGTTCCACATATAATCCAAACTTTGCATCAATTGGAATGACTGCTAATTCAGCAGCTTCAGCTTCTTCTGCTCAAAGTGGTTCTCAAGGCGAAGGTGGAAGTTCATCAACTGGTGCTGAAAGTGTGTCCAAATCATATGAAGTCAAAGAACTAGAAGAAGTAGTGAAAGATGAAAATTCAATGATTAAATTCTTAATAATAACATTTATAACATTATTTTTATTGATTGTAGGCTATAAGCGCAATGAAAAAGAGGAAGAATATTAGGTGGTGTTTTTAATTAATAAGAAATTTATTTTTTCATTTTTAATGATTTTTGTTGTAATATCTACTTTGGCATGCGTTAGTGCTGTCGATAATTCTACTGTGGATATGCAACAGGATAATCAAATGCTTTATGTTGATTCAACGGTTGATGAAAATGGAAATGGAAGTGAAATGTCACCATTTTCTTCAATATCTGTTGCAGTAGATAACGCCGGCAACAATTCTCATGTCATTTTAAAAAAGGGTATATATAAAGGTTCATCAAACACTGGAATTGTTATAGATAAGGATTTAACAATAGAATCATTTGATGGGGGCGTAACAATTGATGGTGAAAATAAAAATGCATTTTTTAAAATCAATTCGGGATGCAGGCTTATCCTAAATAACATTAAGTTTGCAAATGCATATGCCAAAGACTATATCCAGTTGGGTGCTATAAACAATAAGGGTAATTTGACAATTATAAACTCTTCATTTATTAAAATGAATACTGTAATGGGCGCTATTTACAATGAAGGTGAATTATGTATACAAAATTCAAAAATGTCTGATTCAACTTCAAAAAATATGGCTCAACTAATTACAAATATTGGAAATTGTACCATAATAAACTCTAAGGTATTGGATAATCCGTATAAGTCATCTGGTGTTGAAAACGGTGTTTACAACTTTAATATTTTAAAAATAGTATCTTCACAGGTAACTCTGATAAATTCCAACAATCAATTTGATGAAGATTCCTTCAAACAGGCTAAAATCTCAATTGTCAATTCCACAATATCTGATTTGGATGTGGATGGTGCAGTTGTTAATATATTTAATTCCAAATTCAGCGGCAGGAATAGGTTCAATAATGCTAATGTCACAATATCTGAAAGTAGTTTTGCCAAGGATATTTCAATTTTACCAGTATTCAATTCAAATTTTACTGCAATACACTCAATATTTGATGTAGATATTTCATCAGGTGCTTCAAATTTAAACATTACTTATTCTGCAATTTTGGGAAGCATTTCCGGTGGCGGACTGCTTGGAAGTTTATACGCGCCATATAACTGGTGGGGATCAAATAGAGGTCCGGCAATTTCATACTTTAAAAATTACAATACTTCCTTGTGGGCTATTGCAAGTTTTGAATATCCTGCAGATGAAATTCCAATCAACCCTTCACAGGAATTCATAGTATCCTTAAATAAATGGTGTGATGGCAACAATGTCTATGAATTCGGTGTCAACGAGTATATTCCACAAAGAACCGTTAGTTTTGAGTCACAAAATGGTAAATTCATGTATTCTTCACTTAAAATCAATGGATCAGTTAACAATTATCTTGTTGACAATACTTTAGATTCAAACGTCTTTGCCATTATTGATTCACAAAGGTTAACACTCACAATTGGAAAAGGATTGTCCCAATATACCTATTTCGTATCTCCTGACGGTCACGACGGACCTGAAGATGGAAGCTATGAAAAACCATTCTTAACATTGGCTTATGCATTTTCTAAAGCCGGCAATGGAAATACAATTTGTATGCTTCCAGGATTGCATAAAAATATTGCGAATTGCGGTTTAAGCATTGAAAAAAACTTGACTGTTGTTGGTTTGGGGGATAATGTAGTTCTGCAAAGGGCAAACTCATATAATATATTTGATGTTAAGTCATGGGGAAGTCTATGCATCAAAAACATCAAATTTACAGTTGTGGACAGGGCATACTCAGATGTTCTAATTGTTGTTAGTGGAGGCAAGTTAGATGTCATAAACTGCTCCTTCACTTCAATCTCTGTTCCTGAGGTGATATATGCATCTGGCTTTGCTAAAGTCAATATTGTCGATTCAATCTTCAGTGATATTATCGGCTCAGCCGTATCAGGCAATCCAGTTTTAACAGTAAACAATTCAATTTTTGAAAAATTCTCTGCATTTTACCATAGAAGTGGTGTTGAAAGCTATAACTGTCTGTTCCCAGTTACAAAATCCATTGAAATTTACAATTCATTGTTTAGGAATAATGTTATGGGAATTGTTAATTTGCGTCCAATGACATATTCATCAAGTCCCCTTCTGGGCGCTACAATATCTGATGGTGTAAGCTATGACGTTTACGCTTATATTGAAAATTCAACATTTGTAGGCAACGTATTTAGAGAAATGAACAACTACTATTCAAGCAATGGTATAGGATTGCAGATATGGGAAATTCATGATTCTTTTCATGGATTTGTCAATAACTGTTCTTTTATAGATAATGAAGGTTCAATTCTCATTGCCGATAGCGTAAATAATTCCAGATTCATTAATAACTCCGGAAAATCATCAGGGGGAGGAATATTTGTTAAAGCGTCATTGATTAATAATTCATTATTCATGGGAAATGTCAATTTGTATCGTGAAGGTTCCGGAGCTTATATTGGTGAGGGAATAGCCAGTGCAGATTTGATATTGAATTCAGTATTCATTAAAAACAAGGCTGCATTCGGTGGTGCAGTTTCAGATACAAAAGAGATTCACTATTCCGTATTTTTTAATAATACTGCGGAATATGAAGGTGATGATATTTATTCATACGATGGGGATGTTGATTACTCAAGCAACTGGTGGGGAGATAATCAAAAACCCGGGTCAGATAGAATATTCAAGTTTCTGGGCACATTGACATTGAATGATTGGGTGATAATGACATTGGAATATGTTTCAAGCAGTGAAATCAGGGCTAGCTTAAACCACATTAGGGCTAATTCAAGCACATATCTTTTAAACCACAACATGCCTGAGCGTTTGGTCAGATTCTCAGTTGAAGGCGGTAGCATTTCTCCTGAGATTGCTTTGTTGATAAACGGTTCTGCTTATGCAAATCTTGATTATGACAGATATACCTCCGATTTTAAAGCATATGCTCAAATTGATAATCAAATTTTGGATGTTGATGTTAGAAATGCAAACACTCGTATAGTGATGGAAGATATTGCTCTTAAAGGCAATCAAAATAAATTTAATCTAACTTTAATCAATGTAAATGGGTACAGGATATCTAATCAAAATCTGGTAGTCGAAATAATTGATAAAAACAATAAAAGTTCCACTTTTACCATAAAGACTGATGAAAAAGGTTTTGCCGAGTTCAATGTGGATTATCCGATTGGAATTTACACTGCTAATGTTAAATTTTTAGGAAACGGATTTTTCGATAAATGTGAGGCAAGTGCAAAAATAGAGATTTTGCCTTCAATAACTTACATTAATGCATACAATCACACATATTATGGTAAAAACAATAAGTTTCAAGCATTCTTAACCGGAGAAAATGGAATAAAACTGGTTAATTTGACTTTAACATACACCATAACAGATTCAAAAGGCAATGTGAAATCTGTCAGCGTAAACACTGACTCTTATGGTATCGGTGAAGTGATGTTAAACTTGGATGTCGGCCAATATAGCGTTAAATGTGAGTATTTGGGTAATGGGTGGTATCTGCCAAGTTCATGTATGGTGAATATTGCAATCTATCCGGTAAGGTCAAACATCACAGCAGAAAACGTTACCTTATATGGTCAGGGCAATATTTATAATATTACTTTAAGGGATGGCTATGGTACTCTAATTCGAGGAGAAAATGTTTATGTGGAGATTTCCCAAGGTAATGCCTCTGATAAATTCACAATAAAGACAAATGATGATGGTGTTGCGAGTTTGGCGATTAATTATCTTCCCGGAACTTATGATGTCCATGTCAGATTTGTTGGTGATGAGTTGTATGGTCCTTCACAGGCTTCATCTGTAATAAATGTGGAAAAAGTTTTAACTATTGTTTCCGGATTCTATCATGTAAAAATTCCGTTAAATGGTTTATATAATGTTGTTTTAACAGATATGAATGGACGTCGTTTAATCAATCAGTCTGTAGTCCTAAACATGTATCAGGGAAAATTAATAAAAAGTTATGTTGCAAATACTGATGGAAATGGTGAAGCATCATTCATTATTGATTTGGCTGAAGGAAATTACCTTGCAACAATGGAATATGGTGGAAACAACTGGTATGCCGATTCTTCAAGTGGTGCAACAGTAATCATAACAAAAGATGCTGTACTGCAAAATATTCAGATAAATGCAAGCGATTTGGTACAGTATTATGGCGAAGATAAATTTTTCATGATTAATTTCAACGATCCGAATGCATATACTCAGTATGGCAAGGAAATTCTTGTTACAATTTCTTCAGGAGGATGGCAAAAAGCATATTCTGTATATACTGACGTATTTGGTCTTGCAAGGTTGCAGATCAATTTAAATCCTGGTGAATATGATGTCCATTATAAATATTCAAATAGTTATTATAACATATTTGGCGAAGGGTTTAACAAAATAAGCGTATTTAAAACTCCTACTACAATATTTGCCAACGATTTGATAATGAATAAAAAAGATTCTCGAATTTTTGAGATATTTTTAAGGGATGTAAACAATAATCCGATTAAAAATATGCAGATAAATGCAAGCATCGGGAAAATTAAGTATAATCTGACAACCAATGATGAAGGCATTGCCAAATTGATACTTGATTTGGATGTTGGAGAATACATAATCAAATATGCTTTTGATAATCCAAATTATATCGCTTCTTCATCTCAATCACGTATTTTAGTAGTCGATTCTGATAAAACTCCTTCAACATTGATATCTTCTGATGCAATAGGTTTTGACAGTCAAACATTAAATTATGTCGTTAATCTTAAGGATAGCTTGGATAATGGAATTGCTTCTTCACAAATATCACTTCAATTATTGACATTCGAAGGTAATATGGTATTGTTTAAATCTGCATTAACTGATGAAGCGGGTCGTGCAAGTTTTGATTTAGATTTGGATAGTGGACAATACCTTGTTAAAGTATCTTTCCCGGGAAATAACTTTTATTTGGGAAGTTCAAATACAAAAACCATTACAATTGAGTCAAAAGACAATAAGGTTAAAACAATTTTATATGTTGGTGAAACTCAGCTGTCTGACTCTTCCAAGTTTTATGTTGTATTGAGTGACATGAATGGAACATTAATTAAGAATGCCAGCATCAAATTCATGATAAACAATAAACAATATCTATCAAAAACAGATGATATGGGAAGAGCGTATCTGAATATAGGATTATCTCCTAATTCATATTTGATTAGGGCTGCCTTCGATGGCAATGAAATATTCAAGGAATCTAAAGTATCAGCTAAAGTTTTCATATCAGGCTTATCTACACTGTTGCATGCTCAAAAATTAGTTAAATACTATAGGAATGGAACTCAATTTCATGCAATACTTTTGGATAATGATAATAATCCTCTTCCAGGCAAAACAATATCTGTTCTGCTTGATGGTGTGTATTATAACTGCACAACAGATTCAAAAGGTTGGATTACATTGAATATTGAGTTAAAGCCAGGATTTTATGATGTGGAATGTTATTATTATGGAAGTGACGCTTCTCAAAATTCATTCGATAAAACTAATATTACAGTCCTTTCAACTGTCGTTGGTCAGGATAGTGTAAAATACTACTCTGACGGCCCATACCTTAATGTAACCTTCTTGGACGGTCAGGGAAATCCAATTAATAATGTCTCATTCATTATCAATGTCGATTCTAAAAATTATCATGCGATATTGAACGGTAATGTTTTTTACTTTAATTTAAATCTGGAACCTGGTGAACACATAATCTCTTTTACAAACCCTTACGACGGTTTGTCAGTAGCATATAAGCTAACTGTTCTTCCGACTGTCGTTGCAGATAGCCTAACTAAAGTCTTCAATAACGGATCTTATTATGTCGCTTCATTTGTAGATAAGACTGGAAAACCGTTAAAAAACAGAAATGTGGATATCGTAATAAATGGATTAAAATATGTTGAAAAAACAGATTCTCAGGGTGTAGTTAAACTTAAAATGAATCTGAAACCTGATAGATATCTTGTGACTGCTATAAATCCTTTAACTAAGGACTATGTTGAAAATACAGTTAACGTTTTACCGTCTATTGTTCAAAACAAAAATGTTGTCATGTATTATGGCTCAACTAAATCATATACTGTAAAAATCATTGGAAATGATGGCAAAGTAGTCGGTTCGGGAAAAATAGTTAAATTTAATGTCAATGGCAAAACATATAAGGTTAAAACAAATAAAAAAGGAATCGCTTCGTTGAAGTTAAAATTAAATGTTGGAAAATATACTATAACTGCTGGCTATAATGGGTATAAGGTATCCAATAAGATAACTGTGAAATCACTTTTGAGTGCTAAAAATATTGTTGTCAAAAAATCAAAAGTGGCGAAATTTAAAGCCAAGTTGGTTAATAAAAATGCTAAGCCATTGAATGGTAAAAAAATTACATTTAAAATCAAAGGTAAATCATATAAGGTTAAAACAAATAAAAAAGGAATTGCCGTTTTGAAATTGAAATTGAAAGTGGGGAAGTATGTAGTTAAATCAAGCTATGGTAAATCCAAAATAACAAACAAAATCATCGTTAAAAAATAACTTTCAAAATTTACAATCTATGATTAATTAAAATTGTAACTTAAAGGTTTCAATGGTGTTTTATTAACTAGTTTTGTTGTTTTTTTCCATTTAAGTTATTTTTTGAAATTTTAAATGTTAAGCATATACATTGAAGTCAGGGAAAATGATTCCCTAGACTTAAACTAAAAAAATTTTTTCAGTAACACGAGTGTTACAATTAATATTATTAAAAATGCTTTATTTAAATATTTAGTTATTTTAGTATGCCTAAAAATTAATAATGCTTTTGTCTATTGTTTATTTTGGTATTATAAATGTTGGTGTCGTATATTTTGTATATTCTAGTTGTTTTTAGTAAAATTCAAATTTTGTTTTAAGTTAAATAATCGCCTAATTTATAATAGCATAATTTATTTTAAATAGTTAAAACAAATATATTTAGACTGGTGAATTTTTATGAACTATAAATATTTAATAGCAATCCTGTTTGCATGTTTGTTGATTATTCCATTTTCATTTGCAAGCGATAATCAGACATTATTGGATGGCGGTGCAGTATCCAGTAATGAAAATAGTTACTATTTTGATGCTTCCTGTGAAAATGATAATGGAAACGGATCTTTGGAAAATCCATATAAATATTTGAAATCAGATAGAATAAGGGACAATTCGAATATTTATTTAAATGATGGGGAGTATCTACTCGATAAACCTGCAAACATTAATAATGTTAGTATTTATGGTTCAAATAGTCAGAATACATCTATCATATATTCTGGTGTTGCTTTTGTTGTTTCAAAGAACTTAAATGTGGAAAATCTCACTTTATCAAAACTGACAATCAGAAATAGTGCAAATTTAATTTTAAAGAATGTTATTTTAGAGGATGGTAGAGGATATAATTCAAACAGATATAATAACTGTTATGGGGGTGCAATCTACTCAAGCAGTTCCAATGCCTTTGTAACAATCGATAATTGTACTTTTTTAAATGCCTATACTGAATATGGTGGTGCAATCTATCAGGATGGAGGTAAATTATTTATTGATAACTCAGAGTTTATCAATTGCTCTTCATTTAACTTTGGAGGTGCAATTGCAGGTATTAATACAAATGTAAGAATATCCAATTCCAAATTTTCAAATTCCTCTTCAAAAAAGGATGCTGGTGGTGCAGTTTATCTAAAAACATCATCACTTTCAGCAAGTGACATTCAAATTGAAAACTCCAATTCAACTTTCGGATCAGCAATATGTCTTCTCAAAACCAATTCAGTGCTTTCAAACATTAAAGCCAACAACAACCATGCCCAATTTTCAGGTGGGGCTATTTATAATATTTATGGTGAATTTTCATTAAATGATTCTGAATTTACTAACAACACTGCAAGAGACGGTGGGGCTTTATTTATCGACAATTCCGATAAGTGTACAATCATAAACAATGCTTTTAGCTATAATGGAGCATCACTTTCGGGAGGGGCTGCCTATATATTCTTGTGCAATTTGACAGAAAGTCTAAATTCATTTTCACATAACCATGCGCTTTTGGATGCTGATATCCGTATTTCTGATTCACTTGATTTGACTATTGGAAGCGGTAATTATACTATGTATAAGGTTAACTCCACTCAAATTGATGTATTGCCAAGTTATTACAGTTTGATTGATGAAAAATTAGTCACTCCTGTAAAGGACCAGCAAACCAGTGGAAACTGTTGGGCATTCGCTCCGATTGCTGTTATGGAATCATGTATTTTAAAGGCATCCGGTGACGCTCTGGATTTGTCCGAAGAGAACATGAAAAATCTGATGGCGTTGTACTCCGATTATGGCTGGAATATGAACACCAATGATGGGGGATATGACAAGATGGGATGGGGATATCTTACAAGTTGGTTGGGTCCTGTTTTGGAAAGCGATGACTTGTTTGATGATAATTCTCATTTGTCAGGCATCTTAAACAGTATTGGGCATGTTCAAAATATCATATTTTTATATAGGGCTAACTATACGGATAATGATGCCATTAAACGTGCGATAATGCAGTATGGTGCCGTTGGAACAACCATGTATATGGGAGGATATCTCAACTCTAAGAATGCCTATTACTATTATATGACTTCTGACAGTCCAAATCATGCAGTAACAATCGTCGGATGGGATGACAACTTTTCAAAAAACAATTTTGCTCATACGCCTGGGGGTGATGGGGCATGGATTGTTAAAAACAGCTGGGGATCTGGTTGGGGAAATAATGGATATTTTTATGTGTCATATTATGATACTAGACTTGCACAGCCTGGACTTGGGGATGTTTCATTTGCTATCGTATTGAACGATACAATTCGTCTTGATAAAAATTACCAATATGACATTGCAGGAATGACAGATTATTTTCTTAACTCATACAGTACCGTTTGGTATGAAAATGCATTCAGAGCAACTGATGACGAATATTTGGCTTCAGTTTCAACATACTTTGAAAAGGTAACTAACTGGACAGTTTCAATTTATGTAAACAGCATATTGCAACACATTCAGTCTGGTGTGTCCAATCCAGGTTATTATACAATAAATCTTGATAATTTGGTTCCATTAAAAACGGGGGACCTTTTTGAAGTGATGTTCCAGATAAGTGTTGGTGGGGAGGCAAGTTTCCCGATTTCAGAAATATATTCCTTAAATAATTTGGCTTATTCTCCAAATGTTTCCTTTGTCAGTTATGATGGTGTTAAATGGTTTGATTTATATGATTTTTCATTTAAATACTCAACTCACTGGTATGAATCTCAAGTTGCATGCATTAAAGCATTTACTATTTTAAACCCAATAAATACCACTTCAACTATTTCATATACAATTGATGAAGCAAAAAACATTAATGTTACCGTAGAAGTTTTAGATCAATACTCAAACCCATTAAAATCAGGTACTGTTGCCTTAAATATAAATGGAAATGTTTATAATTTGCCTGTTAAAAATGGAATTGCTAGTCTTAGCACTTTCTTAAACCAAATAAATATTGTTATTTCAGCTTTATTTGATGCAACCGGTTATATATCATCAAATGATAGTGTATCATTCAAGGTTCCAAAATCAAATCTTCCACTAGTTTTAAATGTTTCACGCGAATTAAATAATGTTTCAATTGACTTTAAAAGTTTAATTGATGCAAATGTGACTTTAACAGTCAAAATAAATGATGATGTCTATGAAATATGCTTGAATGACTCATTAAAACTAAATGATTTATCTAATGGAGTTTATAATGTCAGTGTCAGTATTTTGGATGAAGAATCCTGTTGGCAGGTTGATTTAATTGACTCATTTGTTGTAGACATTAGAACTGTAAGGTTCATTTCATCTGATTTAACTACAACTGATGAGGATGATGTATTATATAATATTACTGTGGTTGATGAGAAAGGAAATACTCTTTCAAATAAGACAATATCAATCACTTTAAACGAAACATTTAATTTAACAAGCGATGAAAATGGTTTAATTCAGATTCCAATTTCTCTTAAAAGTGGAAATTATTTGTTATATGTTGATTTCAAAGGTGATAATGATCATTTTAAAAATTCTACTTCATTCAATATATTTGTGAAATGCAAGCTCGACGGCAATGTTGAAGTCAGAAAATACCAGAATAATGCAAATTTCACATTTGAATTTTCAAAACCTATAAATGCCACTGCAAAGCTAATAATCAATACTGAAGATTATTTTGTTGATGTTAGAAATGGCAGTGCAATTTTAAATTTATTTGATTTGAAAAATGGTGCCTATTATGTTGATGTATTGCTGAATGACAGTTATGTGTTGGATGATGTTTCATCACAATTCAACATTGATGTAACTGGAACCAGGATTATTTTAAGCAATGTTACTGGTGTGGATGATGAAATAACAGTCATCAGTGCTTGCTTGATGGACAGTAATTCAAATCCATTGTCCAATGAGCTATTGATATTCACTTTAGGTGATAATGTTTATTCCAATTATACTGGTGATGACGGTTTTGTTTATGTCAATTTGAATTTAACTGCTGGTGAGCATGAATTGAGCATACAGTTCAATGGTAATGATAATTATTTTGATTCTGCTTTAACTTCAAGAGTTAAAATTAAATCAAGAGTTGTTTTAAGTCTTGAATATGATGTTTATCAGAATTCTGCTGTTTTAAAAGTTTATTTATCAAAAGCAGTTAATGATACTGTTGTAGTAAAGGTCAATGACATTACTCGATTCGGTGAGATAATCTATTTGCATAATCTTTCAAACGGAATATATGATATCAACGTGTCTTTAGAAAATGCCAATGATGATTATGTATTTGAAAATATTGTGGAGTCATTTGCAGTTGATGTTAGAAATGTAAGTTTTAGTGCATCTGATTTGACCACAACTGATGAGGATGATGTATTATATAATATTGCTGTGGTTGATGAGAAAGGAAATCCTCTTTCAAATAAGACAGTAACAATTACTTTGGATGAAACATTTGATTTCACAAGTGATGAAAACGGTTTAATTCAAGTTCCAATTTCCCTTAAAAGTGGAAATTATTTGTTATATGTTGATTTCAAAGGCGACAATAACTATTTTAAAAATTCCACTTCATTTAATATCTATGTTAAATGCAAACTCAGCGGTAATGTTGAGGTTAGCGAATACCAGAATAATGCAAATTTTACATTTGAATTTTCAAAACCTATAAATGCCACTGCAAAAGTCATGATTAACAATGAAATTTATCTTGTTGATGTCAGAAGCGGTAATGCAATTTTAAATTTATTTGATTTGAAAAATGGTGCCTATTATGTTGACGTGTTGTTGGATGACAGTTATGTGTTGGATGATGTTTCATCACAATTCAACATTGATGTAACTGGAACTCAGATTATTTCAAGCGAATTGACATTGTTGTATCAGAAAAACAATCGATATTGTGTAACTTTAAAGGATATTGATGGAAATGCAGTTGCTAATCAATGGATTGAAGTTGAGATTGCAGGTAATGTATATAAAATACTCACAGATTCAAATGGACAAGCCTCAATCACTTTCAATTTGTCCTGTGGAGATTATGCAGTGGCCATTAGCTATTCTGGTAATAAAAATTGCTTCGGCTCAACTGCAAATTCAACAATACACATTAAAACAACAATCATTGAAAATGACTCATTAACTAAAACATACAATTCCAAATATGCAATTAAGTTGTTGAATACTTCCGATGCAACATTCATTTTAAATGGTATTTTATATGATGTTAAAACTGATGAAAATGGATTTGCATACATTAACATCCTTGAAAAGGTCGGAGAATACAAATTAACTATCATAAACAATTGGAATGGTGAAAACATAACTAAAACAATCAATGTTGTTCCAAGACTTGGTGGCAATAGCGATATTTCAAAATATTATCTGGGGTCTAAAAACTATCAGGTACGTGTTTTAAACGATGATGGTGATATTGCAAGTGGTGTATACGTTAAAATAACAGTCGGCGGCAAAACTTACAATGTAAAGACAAATAAAAATGGAATTGCAACATTTAAGCTTACACAAAAACCGAATAAATATACAATAACTGCTTCATATAAAGGATTTAAAGTATCCAACAAAGTTGTAATCAAAACAACAATAATAACTAAAAACTTATCCAAAAAGAAATCAAAAACAGCCAAATTCACTGTAAAACTATTAAACAGCAATGGTAAAATTTTAAAATCTAAAATAGCGACCATTAAGTTCAAAGGTAAAACCTATAAAGTTAAAACAAATTCAAAAGGAATCGCAAAATTGACTATTAATAAAAACATTAAGGTAGGAAAATATAATATCGTAACAAGCTATGGCAAACTTACAGTTAAAAATTGGGTAAAAGTTACAAAATAGTCATTGATGATATTGTACTTGTGAAGCAGCATATGTTTCAAAAGCATTGGAAAAGCTAAAAATCGATGGATTGTTGAATACATCAATGAATGGTATATACGACATTTTTATATTGGTATGCTGGTTTTGATGAACAAGTGCTTGAATTCGGAAATTGCTAATTTTTAATTGATTTGATTATAATTTTGCATAATCTGTAAAATGACACTCAAATTTCAGTTATTTTCCTTAAAGTTTATTATGATTAATTTTCATAATATTAAATGTTGCTTAAATTATTTTTTGATAATTTAAATTTATTTAATGAAATAAATATGTGGTATTATGGATAAGGAAACAAAAGAGCGTTTGCGTGAAATTAGGGCAGCTTTAAAAAAATATGGCTTTGATAAAATTCTAGGCCAATCTGCAAAAAATAAAATTAAACCAATCAAAAATGACGAACCAGAGGATAATCTATTATTGGAAGATGATGTTCCTGTAAAATTAAGGTTGATGCTTCAGGAACTGGGAACCACATTTATCAAATTAGGCCAACTTTTAAGTACAAGGCCGGATGTGGTTGGAGATGATATTGCAAATGAACTTGCAAACTTGCAGGATGACAATCCGGCAATAAGCTATGAGGAAGTTAAGTCAATAGTTGAAAGAGAACTTAACGGTAATATTGATGAATTGTTTGAAAGCTTTTCTCATGAGGAATTGGCGACTGCATCAATCGGTCAGGTTCATGAAGCAAAATTAATCACCGGTGAAAGGGTTGCAATTAAAGTCCAAAAAGAAGGAATTACCGATAAAATCGACCTTGATTTAAAAATTATGAAATTCATTGCCAACCGTGCAGACAAATGGAATTCAGATCTTAAAAAGTTAAACCTGCCTGGAATCATGGATGAATTTGACCGTACAATTCACAAGGAAATAGATTATAACAATGAATTCATGAATATGCAACGCATTGAATTAAATTTTACAGATAATCCCAATATTCACATTCCCGAATCTTATCCAAAATATTGTTCATCAAAAGTTTTGACAATGGAATTCATTGATGGAACTAAATTATCTGATGTTTATGAAAGCGATAGCGAAGAATTTGATAAGAAACTTTTAGCAAAAAATCTTCTTGATTCATATCTTCAGCAATTATTTATTGACGGATTTTTCCATGGAGACCCTCACCCGGGTAATATCATGATTTTAGAGAATAATGTAATATGTTATCTTGATTTGGGAATGATGGGTATCTTTGATGAAGATTTTAAAAGAAACCTTTCTGAAGTTATGATTTTATTTGTTGACCAGGACATTGATGGTTTGATAAATCAATTGATGTACATGGACATATTGGATTATGATGTTGACACAAGAGTTCTTAAAAGGGACTTGACTGACTTGTTTGGGAGATATTTCGGTGTTGAACTCAATAGGTTCAATGGAGTTTTAGAAGAATTGCTTAGCCTTATGCAGGATTATGGTGTGATTCTTCCTAATGAAGTGGTTACCATGGCAAGAGGCCTATCAATGATTGAAGCTGCTGCACAAAACTTGGATCCTGAAATCGATGTTTTCGCATTAATCAAACCGGTTGCAAAACAAATAGCAAGAGAAAGGCTTAACCCTAAAAAATATCTTAAAAGCAAAAAAAACAATCTAATCTTATATGAACACATGATTAGAGGTTTGCCAAAGCTTCTTACAAGAACCATTCACAAAATCGAAGAAAACGAATTGCAGTTCAGGTTAGAAGTTGACATTACCGATAAGGTTTCAATAATTGCATTGGTATCAGCACTTATAATTGGTTCTTCAGTTGTTTCATTTGGACCGATGGTATACGATATGCCTTTGATTTCTTTAATTGGATATTTGATAGCAATAATCTTAAGCATTATTGGAATTAAGAAATTTGTTTTAAAATAGATTCAATTTTTAAATTTTCAAGATACTTTTCTTGAAAATAACTTTTTTTATATTTTCATATTTTTGGAAAAATTTCACCATATTTTCTTGACAGATAATCTCAATTAAAGCAATCACTTTAGATAACTTATATTGCTGTTAAAATAAATATAGTATTATGTTTAACAAAAAATTAATTTTCGCTTTAATTATATTCATAATTGCTATTTCATCAGTTAGTGCAAATGACTCTAATTCGACTGATGATATGTATGGTTATGATGGAAATAATTTGGAAGTGAAGGTACAAAACACTTCGGATGTTTCGCTTAGTCAGTCAAGTGAGGGAAAAGGACTTGATGACATTGATTCTGATTCATTGGCTGCTGGTCAAACGGTTTATTTTAATGCATCTGCAAGAAGTGATGGTGAAGGTACACAAACAAGTCCATATAAGGTTTTGAAGGATTCCAGAATAACATCCGGCATGACTGCTTACTTTGCAGATGGTGTTTATGATTATGAGGGTTCCGGAAAGATTTCATCGAAAACAGTTTTCATCGGACAAAGCAGGGAAAATACGATTATTCGTGGTACTGATTATTACTTTGATTTGACCATTTCGTCAGGTTCAAGTTTAGTTTTAAAGGATATAACATTTGATTATGGCCATATTATAAATCAAGGGGATTTAAATGCAGATAATGTGGCTTTCGTAAATTCAAAATGTGATTATGATCCAGATAGTTCTGCATTTACTGCTTATGGATCTGGTGGAGCAATATTCAGTAATCCATCATCAAGGTATGCATGTAATATAAATCTCCATAACTGTTATTTTGATACAAATCATGCAAAGTATGGTGGAGCCATTGCTGCAAACTACACTAATATTGTGATTACCAATTGTGTCTTTTCTAATTCATTGTCAAATAGGTCTGGTGGTGCAATTTATAGTTTAAAATCAAATTTAACAGTCTCAAAATCTTCATTTACAAAAAGCAATGCCAAATATGGTGGTGCAATTTATACGGAAGAAGGAAATATTTATTTGACTGATTCCACTTTCACAACATCTCAAGCATACAGTTTCGGAGGGGCAATTGCTTCAATATTAACCAATTCAACAATAGGAAACTGTAATTTTTTAAATTATTGGTCTCTAACTGATTCAGGTGGTGCAGTCTATGCGAAAAATGGACGTATAGATGTTTCAAAATCCAGTTTTACAAATGGGATTGCAGATTTTGGTGGTGCAATCTGTGCATTAAGTATATATTCTACTGTTGAAGGTTCTAATTTCCAAAATAACACTGCAAATTGCGGCGGATCTATTTTCAATATGTATAATAATCTTTATATTTCCAACTCCAATTTCAAAAGTTCTTCTGCAGTTTATGGTGGTGCAATTTGCAGCTATCTTGCCGATTGCATTTCATTAAACAACAATGTATTTGTAAATTCAAATGATGTGTATGTTTTTGCAAAAACCACTACAAGTATAACAAAAAATGCAAATACTGGTTTGACTAATGTTAAAATTGTCAATACTACATTGTTTGATATTGGAAGTAATGTAATAGCTCCTATAATTAATTATTCTCCAGAATATCAAAGCACAATTCCATCATCTTATGATTCAAGGGATTATGGATATGTTACTCCAGTAAAAGATCAGATGGATGGAGGAAACTGTTGGGCTTTTGCAAGCGTTGCAACATTGGAAATCTGTCTTAAAAAAGCTACTGGAATCACTTTTGATTTTTCAGAAGAAAACATTAAGAACCTTATGACAATGTATTCTTTGGTTGGAATAATTGATAAAGAAACTAATCGTGGTGGAACTAATTCAATGGCATTTGGCTATTTTATTGATTGGTTAGGTCCAATAAACGATACTTTGGATGTTTATGATGACTATTCTACATTGTCCCATATTTATTCACCTCTTTTACATGTTCAAAATGTTTATTTCCTTCCGACCAGAAAGGATACAAATGATAATGATGCCATTAAAAAGGCAATAATGGATTATGGTGCCGTTGCGACCGGTACATTTTGGAAAACATCCAATCATGGTATTACTCTTATTGGATGGAATGATAATTACAATGATAAGGATTATTTCGGCAATTATGCTAAGGGTGTTTGGATAGTTAAGAACAGTTGGGGTGAAGATTCCGATGATGATGGATATGTATACATTTCTTATGAAAGGGAGCTCTTGGCAGATTCAGCTTCAAGATTAACTAATTATATTTATACATATATCTTCAATGACACTGAAAGCTATTCCAGAAACTATCAGTATGACCTGAATGGTGTTAATTATTATGCCATTTCTGAAAGTGATGTATTCAGATATAAGAATGTCTTTGTTGCACAGGACAATGAGAACCTATCTGCATTTTCCACTGTTTTTAGACAGCCTACTAGTTATAGAGTAACTCTTTATAAAGGCAATAATTTGATTTTGACTCAGGAAGGGTACAGTCCTGCAGGATATTACACAATTCCATTCAAAACCAAAACAACATTATCAAAAGGTGATGAATTTTCAATCTGCATTGAAAATTTAAATTCTGGTGATAAGTATATTCCATTGGCTTTTTCAGGATATTCTAGCCTTGGAACTTTCGAAGATGGCATTTCATATATGGATGTAGGTGATGGATGGAAGGATTTATATTCCTATGATACAGCTCCTTACGTGGCTTGCATTAAAGCATTTACCACTCCTTTGGCTTTAAATGAGGTTACACTTAGTGTCAATCAGTTTACCAGCATGTATGTCAATGAGGGAATTGAAGTTAATTTCAAATTAAGTAATAATCAGTTAAATAGGGGTTTGGTCACAGTTAATCTTGACGGTAAGACTTATTATTCCCCAGTTTCAAATGGTGTTGCCAGTTTTTGGCTTCATTTCACTACTGTTGGCTCCCACACTTTAAAAGCACAATACAAAAATAATTTATATACTTCCAACATCGTGAATTTCAATTTCAATGTAATTCCGCAGTCTGGCGAAATATCCATTTCCGCTCCTGATTTGACTAAATATTATGGAAGTTCTTCCAAATTCTCTATTAAGGTGACTGATGGTGGACGGGTTGTTGGTGGTGCTATCGTTAAGTTTACTTGTGGTAGCAGTAGTCAAACTCTCGTAACTAACAGTAATGGTTATGCTTATGTTGATATTGATTGGGCTCCTGGAACATATTATGTTACATCACAATATCTTTCCAAATCAGTTACTTCTAAAATTACTGTTCAATCCACTATTGACACATCTGATTTGGCTGCTGATTATGGCAGCTCCTATTTTAAAGCCACCTTCCATAAGAGTGATGGCAGTGCACTTTCAAATACTGCAGTTAAATTTAGATATGATGGTCCTTTATATGGTGTTACAACCAATAGCAATGGTGTTGCAACATACAATATTAAATTAAATGTGGGTAATTATGATGTTACAGCTATTAATCCAATTAATGGTGAAGAAAAAACATTTAAATTGACTGTTAAAAAAGCATATCCAACAATTTTCCTAACATCCATCCAAAGTGGACAAAATGTTAATTTGACTGCAAGTATTGTTCCTAGCTTTGCAACTGGAAACGTAATTTTCACTGTTGGAGGAAATCATGCTAATTTCACAAGGTCACTTCGCAACGGCGAGGCAACATTGGGGTTGGATTTAGATGACGGTTATTATGAAGCATATGTAACATATGGTGGTGATAGCAATGTTTATTCGTACAGGTCATCCATCATATCATTTACAGTTTCAACAGGACAGAATGTTTTAATATCTGCTTCTGACTTAACAAAATATTATGGAAGCTCTTCCAAATTTAAAATTGAGGTGACTGATGATGGTAGGGCTGTAAGTGGAGCTAATATTAAGTTTTCTCACGGTAGCAGTAGTCAGACTGTTGTAACTAACAGTAATGGTTTTGCTTATGTTGATATTGATTGGGCTCCTGGAACCTATTATGTTACATCTGAATATCTTGGAAAATCAGTTAATTCTAAAATAACTGTCAAATCAACAATTTCAGCTAGTGATGTTAGCGGTACTTATCTAAACTCAAAAGTCACTGCAACATTTTTAGATGCATACGGCAAAGCTTTAGCTAATAAAAAGGTTACTTTTAAAATAGGTAGCATGGACTTCACTGCAACTACTAACGATAATGGTATTGCTACTGCAAATGTTAATTTGGATGCGGGCAATTATGTTGTTACTGCTGTCAATCCAGTCAATAATGAACAACAACAGTTCAAATTATCCATTTCAAAAGCCAGTTCTTCATTTACATTGGATGTCGGTAAAAATAATGATGGAAAAATAATCATAACTGCTACATTGACACCAAATGATGCTACTGGTAGTGTCAAATTCAAATTTAATGGTGATATAAATACATATGCCTCAACTATTTCAAATGGAAAAGCTACATTGGCATCTCCTTATTCAGCAGAAGGGACATATAATCTTGTTGTAAGTTATGATGGAGATTCCAATTTCAATGCTGCTCCAACAATGGACTTTAGCTTTACTATTCGTGCCCCAACACCTATTTTAACAGCAAATGATGTTACTGTTGTTTATGGTTATAATAAGGATATGATGATTTATTTGTTGGACTCTGATGGAATACCAATACCTGGCAAAGAAATTTATATTAAATTGGTATTTGGCGGTAAGTATTATGTTTATTATGGGGATACTGGAAGTTCTGGTGCCCTTAGACTCTCAACAAAGGGTATTGATCCAGGTACGTACACGGTTTATATATCCTCTGAAAATTGTAAACAGATTTCTGCTAAAATGATAATTAAAAAGGCTACAGTAAAATTAACTGCCAATGCAAAAACATTCAAAAAATCAGTAAAAATCAAAAAATACACAATAACTTTAAAAAATAACTTAAATAAGGTTATGAAAAACACTAAAGTTACCTTAAAAGTCAATGGTAAAACATATTCGGCTAAAACCAATAGTAAGGGTCAGGCAACCTTTAAAATTACCAAATTGACTAAAAAAGGTAAATTTACTGCAATCGTTAAGTATGGTGGCAGCAAATTCTATAACTCCAAGACTGTCAAGCCTAAAATTACAGTTAAGTAGATGTTTTTTGCATCTACTCTTTTTTTTTAATTTTGAATATTGTCAAGTTTTTTAGATGAAAATTCATTTTATGCTGGATGCATGAAATTATAACTTTGTTATAAATTTTAATTATTCAGAATATATTTGAAATATTGGTTAGTTTAATTAATTTTCTTTTAAAAAATTTTGCATAACTAAATTTAATACGAATTTTATTATTTAACTGTATAATTTATATACTATGAAGTATAATTTACTATTACTACAATGAAAATTTGTTTGGTGGTATTATGAATTACAAAAAATTTGGTATATTAGGTGCAATACTTTTAGTTGTTTGTGCATTGATGATGGTGACTGCAGTTAGCAGTTCGTCTGAGACTACAGATGATGGCAATTACACATTGCAAATAAATACAAGCGGAAAATGGAGATTGGATTTGACTGTAGATGGAAAGTACTCTTCCGATGAAGGTGTAGGATCCAAAACCATAAAAATAAACAATACTTCTATAGATTATGCCAGTGTGACTGTAAACCAATATGAAAAGGGACCAACAAATGTCACATTGCTTAATGGAAACAAAGTTCTTAAGGATGGAAAATCTAGTGGTGAGGGTGTAGAAACAATCTATTTCTATTACAAAGCTCAATAAATCTCTTTTTTTCTTTTTTTTATTTTTTTCCCATTTGTTGGGAGGTTAAATATGAAAAATCAATTATTCATTTCTTTTTTATTAATCTTCTTTTTCATTGGATTGAGTGTGGTTTCAGCTGCTGACAATGCTACTGTATTGTATGAGGACAAATCAATTGAAAATGATGCTATTTTAATTGAAAATGATTTACTTTGTGTTGTCGAAGATAATGTTATTGAAGCTGCAAGCAATGATGATATATTGGCCAGTGAAATCACAGTCAAAGATGGAGATTCAATCCAATCAGCTATTGACAAGGCTGAAGCTGGAAGTACAATATTTGTTTCAAAGGGAAGTTATTATGAAGATCTTGTTGTTTCAAAGGAACTTTCAATCATAGGTCATGATGCAGTTCTTAAAGCTAGCAATACTGCTTTCAAGATTCTTCCAACAGCAAACAACACAGTCATTTCAGGATTTCACATTATTGTCGCAGATATCAACGGGACAGGAATTCATATTAATGCCAGTGGCTGTAAAATAATAGACAATACGATAACTGGTGGGAATATAGGTATTGGAACGGATGAATTCGCTGTAAATAAATCAGGTAAAATAGAAATAAGGGTAATCAACAACACATCAATAATCGGAAACAACATCACTAACTTAAACGGTGCAGGAATATCAATAAATACATATAATCCTATTGTATGCCGAAATAGAGTTACTAATATTGTCAATACTAGAGTAAATGGAACAGCCATTGGTATTAAGGCAAACGGTATTGGTGTCGTTTCAGATGACTTAAACGTTAAGGTAACGGATAATTATGTTTCAAATATAAAATCGTTAAATGAATCTGCTTATGGTTTTGATATAGGTGGAAACAGTGTTCTTGATACTTTAAATATATTTGATGTGGGTGGAAATGTTGTTGAGAATGTTTTGGCTGCAGTTAATGCTTATGGTATAAACATTGGTGTCTTTTCGCTGAATACTACCTTGCCTACAGTTGATGTGTCTGACTTGACAATCAGCCATATTTCAACAAGTAACTATGAAAATGCTTCTGCAACAGCATTAAGTGTTTCCATAACTACAATAGGTCAAAATGACACTTCAGATACCTTGATTCATGACATTAACATTAAAGATGTTAAGGCTTTGGGTAAAAATTCCAAGGCAATAGGAATTACAACTACTGGCGTTGGGTCTGCAGATTTGTATGTTTTTGACAATAATATAAAAAATATCAAGGCCACCAGGCTGCTAACTGGAATATCTGCAACAGGTGTGGATTATACAAACTTTACTGCATTTATTGATGTTTCAAACAATAACATTACTAATTTGGAGTCATCAGACATTAAGGCTATCAATGTAATGTCCTTGGGAAATGCGGCAATTAATAAAAATATCATATATAATCTTAAATGTGATAAGGCAACCCTGATAACTGGTGTTACATTAAGTTTTGATTTGAATGGTTTCAATATAACTGTTCCGGAAAATGCAACCATCGATGAGATTATGGAGTTCATAAATGATTTGGGATCTAAACTGAACAATACCAACTTCACAATCAATGGTAATTTGACTGTAATGGGCAATAATTTGGAAGGAACTGGTGTTGAAACCGGTTTTGCAGTTGTAAGGCCAGCTAAAATACATTATAATCGTGCAGTTAATTTGAAATATAATGTTGTAAAGGACAGTACTCGTAAATTTATTCTCGAATCATATGATTACGACCCAGATATGTCTTCTGAAGAACTGGCTTACATACTTTTAAAGTCACAGGAAATGTTTGAAAACTGTACTGAAGAAGAACTCAGGAATATGAGTATATCATTGGGTGCATTTCTCGATACGATGTTTGGAAATTTGGATAATGCTACTGCAGGTGTTGTTGATGCGAGATTCAACTGGTGGGGAAGTAATTCAAAACCATCTCGCTCCAAATTCAAAAACAACAATGGTGCTGTTAGATATGATCCATGGCTGGTCATGCGCGTGAATGCAAATCCGAAAATTATCAAAAAAGGCCAGTATTCAAAAATTACAGTTGATGTCTATAGGGATTCATCCGGAGGAGACCATTCATCAAAATCCAAATTGTTTTTCTCAGGACCAAAAGTCACATTATTTAGTGATATTGGAAGTTTCAATGGTAAAAAATCAATAACTCTAAATTGGACTAATGGAAAAGTTACTGCTTATCTGAGGGGGGATAAAAGCGGTTTGGCTACTGTCACAGCATCAGATTATGGCAATGCATCCACTACAGTTTTGATTCTAGGAAAAAATCATACTAAACATTATCGAGACGGAAATATTAAAACAGTCTCTGCAAAATCCAATTCATTGCCTGCTGCAGGTAATCCTCTTCTTCTATTGGTGATTGTAATAATGTTGTTAGGTTCTATTGGTGTTTATAGGGATAAATAGCTTTAATTCCAATTAGCAGCGGTAATGAATTATTTACGCTGTATTCTTTCTTTTTTTTTAAAAATTTTGTTAGATGGATGATGCAGTATTTTTCATGCATTAATGGGAATTAATTCAAAGTTAATTGTTATTTTGTTGTTTATCATAATATTTAATAAATGCTCTCGACATAAATTTAATTAGTTGAAAACTTTTTCATTTAAAAATTGGAGTTTTACCTTATGGAAATCTATGGTAAAAAGGTTAATTTAAAATCAGTATCGTTATTTCTCCTGCATTTTTTAATTTTTGCAGATATCATATTCATTTCTGTTGGGCTTCTTTTGGATTTGCCGGATGATACTTCTTTTTACATCATATTGTTTGATTTAATGATATGCATATTCCTTTTAAGTGAATGGATAATTAGATTTCATCGTGCAAAGTCAAAAAAGGAATTTTTAAAGGAAAAGGAAAATTGGGTTACTTTAATCGCTTCCATACCATTTGAGGCTTTATTTCCAGCCGTCATTCCTGGAGCCAATCTTTTAAGATATATAATGCTTTTTAAATTGCTTAGAATAATGGTTTTATACAATAAATTTTTTAACGGCTTTAAGAAGTTTATAAAAAAGACAAATCTGGACAAAATCATAGGTGCAATCATATTTACAGTAGTGGTATTCACGTTTCTATATCTGTTTTTCGGATCTTCGAATAGTCTGTTTGAAAGTTTTTATTTTGTCATTGTCACATTGACAACTGTGGGATATGGAGATATTGTTCCTAAAACATTCAATGAAAGGATAATAACTCTCTTGTTAATAATTGTAGGAATATTCGTTGTATCAACCATTACTGCTGCATTATCTTCATATCTGACTGACAGATTGATGGAAAAGGAAGAAGGGGATATAGTTGGTAATTTAAGGCTTTCTGTTGAAGAAAACTCTCAAAACATTATGGATGAGCTAAAAATCATTCGCCAGGAAAACAAAAGGTTGCAGGATGAAATCGACGGGTTGAAAAAGAAAATGGACAATGATTAATCAATATTTTTTAGATTAATTGATTTCACGTAAAAAATTAAACCAACTCTATTTCAGTCAGTAAATCCGGATTTGAAGTATATACTGTACACAGCTTGTTGTTGTCAACAAAGGAAAATGAATATGCATCCGAAAACTCATTATAGTATCCGTCATATCCAAAGAGGTTTTCCGCTTGACCTTCCATATTGACATTGACATTTTCCATATCTATTTTTGAATTTTTGGAATACAATACTTCAATTTGAATGAAATCTGCAGAATCATTCCAGCATTTGGATTTGGTTATTATTCCCTTGTCATTTTCGTCAATGGTACTTGCAGGGTCTTCCTCAAAGTTATCAGGGATGTTAAAAGAAAATGTGTCAACCTGGACTTCCTGCATGCTTGTAATTGTGATTGGGAAAATAGCTATTGCTGCGACAATTGCAATGGCTGCTAAAGCTGCTATTATGATTGGAAGCCTTGAACTTTTGATTTCATATCCGCAATCTGGACAGAATTTGCTATGGGCTGTCAACTGTTCTCTGCATTTTGGACAGGTTTTTAGTGTTGATTTTCCACAATCGGTGCAGAATGCATCATTTTCGCTTATATATGCGCCGCAGTTTTTACAGAATTTAGCCATTTTAATTCCCTATGGTAATGTTTGATTTTGTTTATTAATAATTTTTTTTAGCAAGATTATCTTAAGTAAGTTATTAATATGGAATAATACTAAATGTATATATTGTATATGAAAATTCTATTGGTGGAGGTTTTTTAGATAATGAATGCGGAAGGTATGGAAGTAAATTCTCGAATGGCAATCTGGTTTGGTTTGTACGGACTAGTTATTATTGACATTCTATTTATTACAATATCTTTGCTTTTCAGTCTTCCTGATGACCTTGAACGTGCAATGATGCTATTTGATTTTTGTGTCTGTATCCTTCTTTTAGCGGAATGGGTTATCAATTTTTATTTTTCATCACCAAAATTAGAATTTTTAAAACAGAAAGACAATTGGATTTCACTCATTGCTTCTATACCTTTTGATGTGATTTTTACAGTTGTTATTCCTGAATTGGAGATTTTCAGATTTCTCGGACTTTTAAGATTCCTCAGAGTGCTGATTTTGATTAAAAGATTTGATACCTTTGAAAAGTTCATTAAAAAAAGTAACTTGGATAAAATTATTGCCGCAATGTTTTTAATTGTTGTTATATTCACGGCTTTATTGTATGCTTTTGGTACAACTTATGGTCTTTTTGATGATTTTTATTTTGTAATCGTTACTCTGACTACTGTGGGCTATGGTGATGTAGTTCCGCAGACTTATGCTGAAAAGGTAATCGCACTGATTTTGATTATTATTGGAATATTTGTATTTTCAACAATTACTGCAGCAATATCTTCGGTTTTTACCAATCGCATATTGGAAGATGATGATAATCATATAGTAACTTCCATTGAAAGCTCAATGGAAGAGAAATTTGAAATTCTTGAAGGCAGATTAAAGAATGTCTCTGAAGAAAATGAAATGCTCAAAAATGAAATAAAAGAGTTAAAAGAGATTATAAAAAATAAATGAGATTTAATAAGAATTTCTTAAAAATTGAGATTTGATAAGTTTTAAATAATTTTTCATTGTTTCAATTTATCTTAATAGTGAAAGAATACTCCGACCTCTTTAAGGTTGGGGATGAATTTCACAAAAAGGCATCTGAAGATATTAGTTTTCAAATGCTCTCTCTA